>CALXBV010000021.1 GCA_944386635.1 uncultured Clostridia bacterium | reverse complement strand
TTTTTATTATTATATTTATATATATAAATTATAAGGTTATATTTATTAGTAAATATAAAATAACAAATAGTAAGATACCAGATTCATTTAATGGCTTTAAAATAATGCATTTATCAGATTGGCATTGTACAATGTATGGTAAAAATAATAAAAAGCTAATTAATCTAATAAATAAAAAAATTAGTAAAGAAAAAATAGATATAATAGTAATTACAGGAGACTTTATTATTAGGCAAAAAAGAGATTATAAACCAGCTATAGAATTTATTAGTAAGATACAATTAGATAAAATATATTTTACATATGGTAATCATGAAAGAGCTTTAAGTAATAAAGAGTTATTAGATTTTAAAGAAAAATTACAAGATATAGGTGTAGTAGTATTAGATAATAAAAAGATAGAACTAATAAGAGATAATAGTAAAATAAATTTATATGGACTTTCATATAGATTTAGACATATAGCTTCTAAGAAGGAATTAACAGAACAAGTTATACAGTCATATAAAAAAGATTATGAAGATTCTATAGGTAAAATTGATACTAGTTTTTACAACATATTATTATCTCATGATCCTATGGATTTTGAAGTGTATGCAAGAATGGGCTTTGATCTTATTTTCTCAGGACATTTACATGGTGGTGGAATAAGAATTTTTGGGATTGGAGTTGCAACTGCAAGGAAACATTGGTTTTTTACCCGACTTTCTGCAGGTATTCATTTAAGATATAATAGTAAAATGATAGTAAGTAGAGGAGTTGGAAATTCGACTAGACCTATTAGAATCTTTGATCCACCAGAGATAAGTATTACTACTTTGTATAATAAATAATTATTTGGAGGTGTTAATTATTAGGAAATTAACCGATCGAATGGTTTCAGAGATGTTACTAGATAATATATTAACAAGTATTATTGTACTTATTATTTCGACAATATTAATGTTATAGTAGCTTTTATAATACTTATTATTGGAAAGAATAAATATAATCAGACTGGTAAAAAACTTAATAAATATATAGTAATTGGTAGTTTATTAGTATTATTTATTTTTGTTATATTTTTTATGTGAATATAGTCTTAATACACTAGATACATGGCATATAGAAGAAGGCAGAGTGATAGATAATTATGTAGAATTAGATAGTAATTCTGAAGGAAGAAATAGAACATATCATTATGTAAGGTTAGAAAATAATGATAGTGTAAAAGTAACAGAGGATTTATATGATGAATTAGATGTAAATGGTGAAGAAAATATAAAAAATTAATTGACAAAATTGATATATTAATATATACTTGTTATGTAAAAATTATGAGGAGATATAGTAATGCAAGGAAAACTTAATTTTAGAATATATATATTAGGTTGTAAATGCAAGAATAAAAAACTTGCTTCTTTGCTGAACGTTAAAGATAAGAAGGTAAAATACCTTCTTATCTTTTTTTCTTGTAATTTTATAGAAGGAGAGATGATAGATGTCAAAAGTTGATGTAGTTTTAGGTACTTTTTATGGAGATGAAGGAAAGGGCAAAATAATAGATTATCTTAGTGAAGATGCAGATGTAAGTATTAGATGTTCTGGCGGAAATAATGCTGGACATACAATTACTGTAGATGGTAAAAAGTTTGCATTTCATCTTATTCCATCTGGAATATTAAATAATAATACAAAAGCTATAATTGGAAATGGAGTGGTAATAGATCCCAAAGTTTTAATAGAAGAGATTGAAAATTTAAAAAGAAATGGTTATAGTGTGGATAATCTTTATATAAGTGATAAAGCACACATAATAATGCCATATCATATAATGATGGATAATTTACAAGAAGAACTACGTGGAGATAAAAAGATAGGAACAACAGCAAGAGGTATAGGTCCTGCTTATAGCGATAAGTATGAAAGATCAGGTATAAGAGTAGAAGATTTTATATCTGACAGATTTGAGAGCATTGCTAAAAGAAATATTGAAAGAAAAAATGTTATGTTTAAAAGTTATGGTAAAAAATTAGTTGATGCTAATAAGGTAATATCTGAATATAAAGAATATGCTAAGTATCTGAAACCATATGTTGTGGATAGTGTTGATATGTTATATGAGTTATTAGAGCAAGATAAAAAGATTGTATGTGAGGGAGCACAAGCTACATTATTAGATATAGATTTTGGAAATTATCCATATGTAACATCATCTAATCCTACAATTGGTGGAATTATTACGGGAACTGGAATAGGACCAAAGTATATAGATCAAATATATGGTGTGTTAAAAGCATATTCTTCAAAAGTTGGAGAAGGAATGTTTTTAACAGAGCAAAATAATGAGATAGGAGATAAAATTAGAGAGCTTGGACATGAATATGGAACTACAACAAAAAGGCCAAGAAGATGTGGTTGGTTGGATTTGGTAGCATTGAAATATGCTGTAAGAATTAATGGTATAACAGCACTTGCTATTAATCATGTAGATACAATAGGAAAATTAGATAAAATTAAATTATGTATCGCATATAATTATAATGGCAAAAATACTATGAGATTTTCAACTAATATAGATTATTTAAAAAAATGTACCCCAGTATACGAGGAATTTGACGGTAATTTTGGAGATTTAAGTGGTATAACTAAAAAGGAAGATCTACCAAAAAATGCTTTAAAATATCTATCAAGAATTGAAGATATTGTAGGCGTTCCTATTAGATTTATAGGTACAGGTGCAGAAAGAAATGATATGATAATTGTAAAGTAGGAGATTTAATATGAATATAGATACACTATTTTGTATATCACCAATTGATGGTAGATATAGAAATATAACTGATAATATAAGTAAATATTTTAGTGAATATGCATATATAAAATATAGGGTAAGAGTGGAGATTGAATGGTTAAAATATATATTACAAAGTAAAATTTGTAGTGTAGACAATAGTATAGTGAAAAATGTGGATAAAATATATAATAAATTTGATATAAAAGCAGCTAACAGAGTAAAAGAAATAGAAAAAATTACAAATCATGATGTAAAAGCAATAGAATATTATATAAAAGAAGAAATTGATAAAATAGGAATTGAAAAATATGAAAACTTTGTACACTTTGGATGTACTTCAGAAGATATTAATAATTTGGCATACGCTTTAATGTGTAAAGATAGTAGAGAAAAAATATTAATACCTAATATTAGAAAACTAATTAATAATGTTAAGGAAAAAGCAATTGAATATAGAAGTGTACCAATGCTTTCTCATACTCATGGACAGCCAGCAACTCCAACTACTGTGGGAAAGGAACTAGCTATATTTGTATATAGATGGGAATATATAGTAGATAAATTATCCAAAATAGAATTTTGTGGAAAATTTAGTGGAGCAGTAGGAAATTATAATGCTCATGTAACAGCATATGAAAATATAGATTGGATAGAGTTTAATAAAGAGTTTGTTGAATCTTTAGGTATTAAATTTAATCCTTTAACTACACAGATAGAGTCACATGATGTTTTATGTGAATACTTAAGTTATATAAAATTATTTAATAACATAACTTTAGATTTTAATAGTGATATGTGGATGTATATAAGTGCAAGATATTTTAAGCAGAAAGTTATAAATACAGAAGTTGGTTCTTCTGTAATGCCACATAAAGTTAATCCAATAAATCATGAAAATTCCATGGCAAATGTTCATATAGCAAACAGTGTAATAGATAATTTTACTAATAATTTGCAAGTCTCAAGAATGCAAAGAGATTTAAGTGATTCATCAAATTTGAGAAATATTGGTGTTGGTTTATCTCATACACTAATATCTATTGTACAAAGTATAAAGGCTTTTGAAAAAATGGATATAGATAGTAGTGTTTTAAAAGAAGACTTGGATAAAAATCCGGAAGTGTTAGCAGAAGCAATACAAACAGTACTTAGAAAGAATGGATATAACGATGCATATGAGCAATTAAAGAGATTTACAAGAGGAAAAAATATTACAATTGATATATTAAGAGAATACATAAATGGACTTAATATAAATATAGAAGATAAGAAAAAATTACTAGACCTAGAACCATCAACATATATAGGACTATCAGATAGATTAATAGATTTTATAAAATAAGAGTTAGACTTTTTCTAACTCTTATTCTATATGTATATTTATGTTTGCTGGTGAATTTAATATATTTCCATATATATCAAACCTGGACCCATGACAAGGACAGTCCCATGTTTTATCTTGATCATTAAATGTTAATACACATTTTAAGTGAGAACAATATGGATGTACTTTAAATATTTTACCATTTTTATCTTTATATACTCCTACTTTTTTATTGCTTAGCTTTAATATTCTACCTGTATCACAAGGAATATTTTTTAATATATCTTCTTTTATTTTAAATTTATTGATTAGTATTGATTGAACACTCTGATTAAGATTAAAATATAGTTTCTTTATATTTTTTATCGGATGCATTCTTGTAGAAAGGAAAGTATTATAAAACCTTGTATTTTTATTTAATAATTTATCCATAATTATGTTTGAAGCAATTATAGATGTAGTAAATCCCCACTTGTTAAATCCTGTGGTTATGTAAAGATTTGGGGTAAAACTAGAAAAGGTACCAATATATGGAATTTGATCTAATGTCATGCAATCTTGAGTACTCCATTTATTTAGTATTTTACAGTTTGGTGAAATTTGTTTTGCAATACTCTCAAGAAAATCATATTTTTTATCTAGAGCAGTATCTCCAGTTTTAGTGTTGTTTCCTCCTACAATAAGAATATTATGACTATCTATTTTAGCAGTTCTAAGTGAGATGGTAGGTGAATCTATATTTAAGTATGTATCATTAAAATCTAATTTTCCAATATCTGCTGTAACTACATAAGATGTATCTTGGTACATTTTAATAAAATAAAATCCAGGTATATCCTTAATAGGAAAATGAGTTGCTATAATTAGTTTATTACAAATAATTTTATTATTTTTTGTATATACTATATATTTATTATTCTTTCTTTTTATTTTCTTTGCGTTTGTATATTCATATATATTTTCTTTAAACAAGTTAGTTATTGAAAATACATATTTTATAGGGTTAAATTTTGCTTGATTTTTAAATTTTATACTATATTTTATATTTGGTAATATTGAATTATTTGTAGTTATTTCAACGTCATTATATCCCATTTTTTTTAGGCATTTATATTCATTATCTATGTCTTTTTTTCTATTATCGTCATTGGTAAATATAATAGAATCACAAATTTTAAGATCGCAGTCAATATTTTCAGCTGATATTATATTTTTTAATTCATCAATTGCTCTCAAATTAGCTTCTAAATATTCTTTTGCTGTAGTTAAACCATATTTTTTCATTATATTATAATATATTAATCCATGTTGAGCTGTAATTTTTGCTGTTGAATATTTTGTTGTTTTATTACATATTTTATTTTTATCAATTAATATAAAATTTATATTATTTTTATATAGTTTGTATGCAATGTTTATTCCAGCTATTCCACCTCCTATAATGCATACATCAGTAGAAATATCTTTATCTAGTTTTTTAAATTCACTATTATTTATATTATATTCCCAAATAGACTTTGAATTTATATCCATGTATATATTATGTGTATCAAAAACATAAATTATAATTTGACATTGTATGTTAATATAATTATAATATTAAAAGAAAGGATGATAAAAATGACTTGGAATGAAGCATATGAATTATTAAAAAAATATAATAAAGAGCCGTTTCATATAGAGCATGCATTGACTGTTTCTTATGTTATGGAATATTTTGCTAAAAAATATAATGAAGATCCAGAATTTTGGTCAATTGTAGGATTACTACATGATATAGATTATGAAATGTGGCCAGATGAGCATTGTAAAAAATGTATTGAGTTATTAAAGAATGCAAATGTAGATGATAAAATAATACATGCTGTATGTTCACATGGATATGGCTTATGTAGTGATGTTGAGCCTACAGATGAGATGGAAAAAATATTATTTGCTACAGATGAACTTACAGGACTTATTTGGGCAGCTGCAAAAATGAGACCTTCACATAGTACAAAAGATATGGAAGTATCAAGTCTTAAAAAGAAATTCAAGGATAAAAAATTTGCTGCTGGATGTTCTAGAGATGTTATAAAAAAAGGAGCAGAACAGTTGGGCTGGGATTTAGATAAATTATTTGAACAAACAATTTTAGCTATGAGATATGCTGAAGATAAAGTTAAATCAAAAATGTAAAAGACCGTTTGGTCTTTTTTATTTTGCAGATAATATATATATGAGATATGTATATAAATGTAATACGTGTGAATATGCTATTTTCAATTATAATAAAAATTATAGGCTAAAAAATATATATTGTAAAAAATTAAAAGATTGTTTAAGCATTGCGGGATATAGAAGATTAAAGTTTTGCAATTTTTATAAAAATAATAATATTTTATAAAATTACTTTATTTTATGTAAATTATATGATATAATAATATCTGTAAGTTAATATTTTAGCTAATATTTAATAATAGGAGGTTTTTTTATGAACAATTATTTGGTTGGTCAAAAGAGATTAATGGAGGCTAGCAATTTATATTTGCAAGCAAAATCTAATGAAAGGAAAATAAAGCATATAGTACGGAAACAATAATTCACAAATATGTTTAAGATTTTTTATTAGAGCTGATAAGAGTTTTAAAAAATTTAAGGCATATATTAGGAAAAAACAAAAAGATCTATTAAATAGTGGATGGGATATAGGAAGTAATAAAATATCTTACACTAAAAGGGACATTTATATGTACATTGAAGCTTGTGAAGAAGTTTCAGCTATAAATTTTAAATGTGTTTTTTCTTTAAGTGATTATGTTATAGAAGATATAAAAAACGAATATGAGAGAATCAAAGCAATATTAGATATATTTTATTCTGAACTTGATGATGTAAAAATTGCGGTTGATGTAAAATATACTAGTAGTAGTCTTTTAGACATGAATCAAGAAAAAGTAAAAAATATATTTTTGAGTCAAGATTTTGAACAGTATAATACTAACAGAGATAACTTTAGAAGAATTTTTACTAAAAATAAGTATAATATTGTTGAAAATATAGACTTGTATCCATATAGAAACAATATGACAAATTCATACACATCAATTAGCGTAGACAATGTAATTGTTAACTTTGATTTATTCTTTGAGCAATTAATTACAACAGCATATTTTTATATGATACATTATTGTAAATTACATTATAATTATATTAAAGATGTTGACAAAGATTATGTGAAAGAAAATGAAAAATTTTATAATAAATTAGAAAGTTTAAGTTAATCAAAAAAATCCAAATTGTAAATCAATTTGGATTTTTTATTATATTTTTTCTATTATTATAGTTTGACAAAATATATTATTTTCTATATTAGCATAAATTTGAGAATTAGATTTAGATGATATTATTTTCTTTACTTCCCAAAGCCCAAGCCCTGATTTTACTTTTTTACTAGATACTCCTTTATTGAATATTTTAGATACATCAATTTTCGAGTTTGGATTGATAGAATTTTTAATTTCTATAATATTTGCCTGTTTAGCTTTATTGTAAGTAAATGATAGTGATATTTTAGGATCGTCTGATTTTTCACTCGCCTCAATTGCGTTGTCTAGTAGTATTCCAAGGACTCTTGAAAGATCAGTAAAATCAAAATCTATTTTACTTATATCTGTTAACACATCTAATTTAAATTTTATATTTTTGGAATTAGCAGTAAAATATTTTGCACCAACTATTCCATAAATTGCTGGCTGATTAATAATTTCAGGATTTATAGACTCAATAACGGAAATATTACTAGCCTCATTAGTTAAATTTTTCATGTGTTTTTCTAATTGATCATATTGTTTAGTAACTATATATCCATTTATAGATTGCAAAATATTATTGTAATCATGTTTTAAAACACGTAAATTTTCTACAAGTTCAATAAGAGTTTTATTGTATAATTTTGATTGTGTAAGTTCTGATTGACTTAATTTATAAAAATGTATATATCTAAAATATGAAAATAATAATATACATGTAATTGCAAGTTGTATTATATTAATTGTTAAAAAATTAAATGTATATTCAGATCTTTCATAAAAGAATCTTATTAGCCCTGGTATTATAATACTACAGTATAATGTTATTAGGAGTAATATTTCTTTATTAGTAAGAGTATTTAATATTTCGTGAAGTATATTGTTATTTTTCTTTATATATTCATTTAATAATATTAAAAGTAAAATGAATATTAAATTTTTTAAAATTATATATGTTATAAATACTTTTAGGTTAAAATAAAAGCTAGATAAACTAGCATTAAATGAGCCTTTTACTATAAAATAGGATAACACTTCACTAAAAGATATCATTATATAGAAAAATAATATGCATAATATTGAATTAATATTTTTTTGTCCTAATATATACTTAAATACTACAAATAAAGGAATTATGCTAATACTATATATTAAAAAAGATAAATCTTTGTCTAAAAGATTTATTACTACTGATATTATAACACTAAAGCAAAAGACATATATTTTTTTAGATATATTTATTTTTTTATTAGTATATGATTGACTTATAGTTATAATAAATGAAAAAAATATAATTATCTGACTTATAATATTAATAAGTGAGATGAGCTGAGTGTTCATTAAAGTATCCCTCTTTTCTAAATATTGACAAAATTAATTTACTACAATTTGCTATAAAAGTCAACATTCAAGATAAAGAAACTACATAATTCGACATAAATGTTGTGTTTAAAAGAGAAATGCACTGCAGGAAAAACCTACAGTGCGTAAAATGAATTATTTGAGAATGATAGACGTGTACGGACTGAGAATCATAGTGTTAGGATTGGCACTGGAGTATAATACTTTTTTTGCTCCAATAAAGCTCAAATCTAAAGGAGCATTAGAAATGTTTACTCCAATGTAAATCCTTTGATTTTCATCTAGTGATTCTCTTGCAAAGACACAAATTCCACCATAGAACAATACCGGTAAGAACGTTGCATCTTTTAAATATGCTTCGTCAGTTCTTATAGAACCGAGTGCTCTGAAGAAGTTGATGAGTTCAACATCTTCACGTCCCCATGGATAAGTCTTTCTATTGAAAGGATCTTTAAATCCATAGACACCAGCTTCATCACCATAATAAATACAAGGATTACCAGGAAGAAAGTATTGAATTGTTGCCATAAGCTTTAACAGTTCTTTTCCCTTCCTATACTCATGTTCATTTAAGAAGTCATTTTGAGCTTGCCAGTATCTATCATGGCCATTTGCTGGGCCTTTAGAAAGACGCGTGATTGCTCTTTCAATGTCATGGCTAGAAATAATATTCATCATGGCATCTAAGCAATTTTTCGGATAATTCTCGATAATGCGAAGAATATTGTCCAAAAGATTTTCTGCATTTTTGTTTTCAAAGAAATCAAAAAGTGCATCTTTATAAACGTAGTTCATGGCACTATCAAGAGTGTTGTGAGTAAGATAGTGTTTCCTTTCACCGTATGCTTCTTTGGTAGACAAGTCTTCCCAAACTTCGCCGATCATCGTAGCTTTTTGCGAGTCAAAAGTTTCTTCGCTTTTAAGAGTTTTTGCAATATGGTATACCATATTGTTAGTGAGTTCATCGATTACATCGAATCTAAAACCAGAAGCTCCAAGGCGAATCCATTTTTTAATCACTTGACAGATAAAATCAAGACATTCTCTGGAATTTTTGTTGAGTTTGGGTAAGGTATCAAAGTTCCACCAAGAATCATACCCATCAGGATAGTTGTAGAAGCAATACCAATCGTAGTATTTGCTATCAGGGCTATTATATGCACCGATAGTTGCATATCTTCTTTCCTTATTAAAGTAGACACTGTCAGAACCGGTATGGTTAAAGACACCGTCCAAAATAATTCGGATGCCTCTTTTTCTTGCTTCCTGACAAAGCTCAACAAAGTCTTCTTCTTTTCCGAGTAACGGATCAATCTTGAGATAGTCTGCGGTATTGTAACGATGGTTTGAATGAGCCTCGAAAATAGGATTGAGATAAATGATGGTTACATGGAGCGACTTGATATAGTCAAGTTTTTGAGTGATTCCTTTAAGGTCACCACCAAAATAGTCATCATTTAGTATTAAGCCATTTTCGGGTAAATAGTTGGGATTTTCATACCAGTTATTATGAATTTTTCTATCTTGAGGAACATTCTCTTTAGGTTCACCAGAGTTATAAAACCTATCGGGAAATATTTGATAGAAGATAGCGCCCTTCATAAAATCTGGTACGGTCAAGTCTTTTGTGAATACGGTAAGCTGAAAGCACTCGTTTTCTTTTCCGCCAAAAAAGCTCTTGGAATATTTTCCTTTTCTAAGTTCAACGTATTTTCCGTTGATATACAAAGTAAAGTAGTAAAAATATACGTCGGCCTCTTTAGGTGTAAAGTAGCATGAATAGTAATTGTTAGTCCCTGTAATGTTCGTAAGGGCTAAGTCAATTGTTTGCCTGTTGTTCCATTTATCTATTTGAAAGATAACAAGTTTAGGCGAATCAACTTTACTAACTTTATCTAGACGAATGCTAAACCTTACTCTTGTTCCTTCTTGTACTGGTCCAATAGGATCTTTACATTTCGGGTCCATACTGCAATAGATCTCATTAATCATTTCGAATCCTCCTAACATAAATAATAATTTAATGTTACCATGTACGATTCGTACATAAAGAATTTATCACAGTAGATTTCAAATGTCAACAAAATTAGACATAAAAAAGCAGCTTTTTAAAAGCTGCTTTAAGAAATATTTTTAAATCTTGAATTATCCACTTTAATAATCTTATTATTACTGTATTTAGTATAATCTTTAGTATATTCTTTTAATTTATCCATAGGCATTTTATTTACTATTACACCAAGTATATTTCCACCCATACTTTTAATCTTTTTCTTAGTTTCAATTAGTGATTCTCTTTTTGTTTTTCCTATAGCACATACAATTATTACACTATCGGCTTTATTGCAAAGAATCATACTATCTGTAACTATATTAATAGGTGGAGCATCAAATAAAATAATGTCGAATTTGTCTTTTAAATTATTTAATATAATATCAAATTGACTATTTTCAAGTAATTCAGATGGCTTTGAAGGAAATATACCTGATGGCATTAGATATAGATTATCTATGTTAGTTTTAAATATAGCTTTTTGTATTTCTTCATCTAAGTTATTATTATCTAGATTTATATTTGAATTATCTAGAGCATTAGACAATCCATAAGAATTATCTATTGAAAATATGCTTGATTGTCTACCTTTTCTTAAATCAGCATCTATTATTAATACTTTTTGTTTAGATTGTGTGAAGGCTATTGCAAGATTAGATACAACCCAGCTTTTTCCTTCTTCCATTGATGAACTAGTAATTAGAAATACCTTATCATGACTTTTTGTCATTTTATATGTAATATTAGTCCTTAGTGTCCTTATGGCTTCAGATACTGGGGACTTTGGAGCTTCATGAATTATTAAATCCTTTTTCATTAAATCACCTCTTATTCTTTAATCTCTGGTATAACAGCGAGAACTTCAAGATTTAAAAGCTCTTCAACTTCTTCTTTAGATTTTATTCTTGTATCAAAGTAGAACATTAAAAATAATATACCACAACAAGCAATTCCTCCAATAATACCAAATATAGCACTATTTTTTAAATAGTTTACATTATATGGAGTTGTACTTGCAATTGCTTTATCTATTATTGTGACATTTTCTATGTTGTATATTTCTCTAATTTTTACTTTAAAGACTTCTGTTATAGAGTTTGCGATTTGTGCAGCAATTTGTGGATCTTTATTTGATACAGATATTTTTAGCATTTCTGTATCATCTTTAGTAGATATAGAAATATTAGACATTAATTCGTTTTCACTAATATTTAAATTAAGTTCATTAATTACTTGTTCAGCAACAGATCTACTTTTCATTATTTCACTGTAAGTTGATACTAATTTTTGGTTTAAGGTTATATCGTTTTGAGTAATTGATCCAGAATTCGAGTTATTAGTTGAACTTTCAATTATGCTATTTGAATCTTCTGGTTTAGATAATACAACTGTAGTATATGATGAGTACATAGGAGTAACCATAAATTTTGTGTATAGTATGCCAGCAATTGCACATACAATTATTGAGAGTATAACAAATATTTTTTTCTTAAAAATATAATAAAAAATTTCTTTTAAATCTATTTCTTCCATAATATCACCGATACATAAATTATATAATGAAATTTTAAAAATTTTCAATATAATGTTAAATATTAAATAAAATTAATATTTTTGTAATACAAAGGGAGAATTTACTTTAAAATGTCTTGTTAGTAAAAGTTTTGTCTAAAATATAGCACAGAAAATTTTTAGTAGTATAATTCTAAAAAAAGTGGAGGGATAATATGGAAAAGGTAGAATATATATATGATTTTATTGTAAAAACAAAATTTGAATATTTTATATCAGATGTAATAAGAGATATTAATATAATAGATTTTGCAATCCTAAGCTCGGATGTGGAGTATAAAACGAAAATATATAATAAAATGAAAGACAAATATAATTTTGATCTAGAGAGGATAGGGTATAATAAAGCTTTAGAGTTAATGACAAGCAAATATATTTCTAGTAATTTATCTGAGGAGTCTATAATACGAAATAGTTTAAGTATATTAAGAAAATGGATAATAAGATGTAGTGGATACATGTGTGTAAAAAAGATAGCAGAAGAGAATGTAGTCGACGGTATAGACGCATATATGAAAAAATATGCCATAACTGACGAAGTCGTAGATATTAATACATTGAATGAAAGATTAAATGATATTGATGATGACATATTATCATGTTTAAGAAATAGTATATAGGAGGGATTATATGGAAAAAACAGAAGAAATTTTAGAGAAAATAAGAGATATTAAAGATTCAAAAGTAAATGAAATAGTAAAGGATATAATTTTAATAGATGGTGCTATTGTAGAAGATGATATAAATTATAAAGAAAAAAATATATTTTTACTTGAAAAAAAGTATAAAGAAAAGTTAGATTTACTTTCATATGGTAAGGTAAAGGAAGATGTAAAAGACAAAATAGATGAAAATGTTGATAGTAAAAGAAAATACTATAACACAAAACTAGGAACAATAAAGGTATTTTTAATACGAATAGCTGGCATTGAAGTGGTCGGCAAAGATTATATAACTGATGAAGTTAGTAAATTAAAAGGTGAACAAGATAAAGATAAAATATATAGATTACTTGAACATATAGATGACATTTTGGCTAAACATGTTTAAAAAACTTGTACAATTATTTAATTTTTGGTATTATTTAGTAAGGGGGTATCATAATGGCAAAAAGAGCATTAATAACAGGAGCTTCATCTGGAATTGGAAGAGATATTGCAAAAGAACTTGCTAAAAGAGGATATGATTTAGTTGTTGTTGCAAGAACTAAAGAAAAACTTGAAGAATTAAAAAATGAAGTAGATACAAATGTTGAAGTAATACCAATGGATATTAGTATAAAAGAAAATTGTATAGAGTTATTTAATAGAGTAGGATATGTAGATATACTTGTAAATAATGCAGGATTTGGAGTTTTTGGTAGATTTATATCTACAGATTTAGACAGAGAAATACAACTTATTAATACAAATGTAATGGCCGTTCATGTGCTTACTAAATTATTTTTAAAAGAAATGGTAAAAAAGAATAGTGGATATATTTTAAATGTATCATCTATAGCGGGACATCTGCCAGGACCACTTATGGATGCGTACTATGCTTCAAAGTCATATGTGTTTATTTTATCTGAATCAATAAATGAAGAGCTAAAAAAAGATAAGTCTAATGTTAAAGTTGGAACACTAAATCCTGGACCTGTTAGAACAAATTTTGATAATGTTGCAAATGTAAAATTTAGTATGAATTCATTGTCTAGTGATTATGTTGCAAAATATACTGTAGATAAAATGCTAATGGGAAAAACTGACATTACACCAGGTATTGATATTAAATTACTTAGAATTATTGCGAAAATAGTACCAGATAATATAATAAGTAAATTTGTATATAAAAGGCAAAAAAGAAAAGAGAAAACTGAATAAGAGTAAAAAAAGAAGATAAATTGCATTTATTTTTAAAAATTTATGTTAATATCATCTTCTTTTTTTGCTTATTTTGTGATATAATATCACTACATAATAAATATGTGTACGTTAAATAATAAATTATTTTAAGGAGGTATTGTGGTATGAATAATATCCTATTAGATGCTTATTATATAATTTCTTTATATCAAGAAAAAAAACAGACTATTAATCTTATTAAATTAAATTGTTTACTATATTTAGCAGATGCACATTGCATGTGTATAAGAAACAATAATGGATTGTATAAAGAAGGATTTTTAGTGGATGAGTTTCGGCATATATAACCAATATTTACATGATGTGTTATATGATAGTCCATTTGAAGATTTAATGATCGATTCTGAGAAAATTGAACTTGGTAAAAAAATTTCTGAGAGTACAAAAATTATAATTAATCCAATAATTTTTAATTTTGGAGATTTGTCATCTCTTCAATTGAGAAACTTACTATTTTCAGGTTGCTCACCATTAAATTTAATATTTTCTAATCCTCAAATGCTTTATTCTAGTATGCTTACCAAAACTAAAGTTCCAAAGCAACTTATTAAAGTGTGGTATGAAAAAATATTAATGGAGTGGTAGCTATTTATTTTTTTAAATTTATATGATATTATACTATCATTATGAAAGTAAAAGAGTTAAATAAGTATTATGATAAATTACAATTAGAATATGGGGAACCAAGTTTATGTTCTATATATAATGGTGGATGTGAAAAAAAGCCTGATGTATGCTTTGTATTTATGAATCCTACAGGAAAAAATATTGCTTCAACAAAAGATTGGAAAGGTATTAGAGCTCCATGGATTGGAACTAAGAATATTTGGAAGTTATTTTATAATATAGGAGTAATTGATGAAGAACTATTTAATAATATTCAAAGCAAGAAGCCAGGTGATTGGAATGAGGATTTCGCAGAGTATGTATATCAAAAAATAAGTGAGAAAAAGGTATATATAACAAATCTTGGAAAATGTACACAAATAGATGCAAGGTCACTTCCAGATAAAGTATTAAAACAATATTTAGATTTATTATATGAAGAGATAAATATTGTTAACCCTAAAAAGATAGTAGTTTTTGGAAATCAAGTAAGCAGTATTTTTTTAAGTCAGAAGATATGTGTAAAATCTGTTAGACAAAAAGAATTTAAACTTAATATAAAGGGAAAGGAGTATAGTGTATATTCTGTTTTTTATCCAATTGGAAATGGAATGAGAAATATAGACTTAGCTATTGAAGATTTAAATTGTATATTAAAAAACTAGGAAGAAGTACTTCCTAGTTTTTTATTTCCTAGATAAAAGATAAATTGATTCAAAAATATTAGATATTTCAGATATAAGTAGTATAATACCAGCTATTGTTGTTAGTGTAACTATTGATGCAAATGGATTAAATATCATAAGTAATCCAAAAATTAAATGCCCAATTGAGCTTATAAGCATTAAAGACCATGCTGGTGAATTAAGTGATTTTAAATTAAAGGCGAATTGAAATTTTATTATAAATTGAATCAAAAGCCAAGCACCAACAATAATTGCTAAGAATTCATTTAATATAGCTGGTTTAAAAATTAAGAATAATCCTAATACCGTATATATAGTTCCTTCTATTAGTTCTGTACTTATTGATTTAAATTCATTATCTGAAGTAAAGTATGATACTATGTGAACTATACCAGATAGTGCAAGAAACACACCAATTACAATGACCATAAAATTAAGTGACGCTTGTGGTCTAAATATTAAGCATAAAGCAAATATGATTAATAGTATTGATGTGGCAATTGACATTTTCTCATATTTTTTTATATTATTTAGCATAATATTACCTCCTATTTTTAATAAAAATATATCATATTAAAATAAATTATTCAATATTGAAAAGCCGCAAAAACTATGCTAAAATATGCATGTAAATATATAAACTTAATCTACTAATTAATATTAAAGGAGGTGTTATACATGAACATAAAAATTATGTATAATGATAATAGTAAAATCCACGCTAGAATTTTAAAAAGTAAACTACTATCTAATGGATTTAATTTAGTAGATGATCTTGCAGATTTAGTAATAATTATTGGTGGTGATGGTACATTTTTAAATTCAATTAGAAAATTAAAGTATTCTCCATTTCCTTTGTATCTAGGAATAAATAGTGGAAATTTGGGATACTTACAAGATATATCATTTGCACAAATGGATAAAATAATAACTTATTTAAAGCAAAATGAAAATAATATAAATAGTGAAAAAATAAGTGATATTCCTCTTGCTAAAATTTCGTATTTATATTTTGATGGAAGTGTAGTAACGGACAATGCTATTAACGAATTTCATATATCTGGAAAGAAATATAGAAGAATTGAGTTTGAACTAAATGATACAATAGATTTTAAAGAAAAAATTGTATCTTCTGGAATAGTATTTGCAACACCATTAGGTTCTACAGCATATAATAAAAGTTTGGGTGGTCCAATATTATGTCAGGGAATAAATGCAATATGTGCTACTTTATTTGCACCAATACAAAATAGTAAGACAAAAGACTATATAACTAATTCTTTAGTTGGTAATAAGTTTGAAATTAAAATTTTGTCTAATTATGATGATATCGAAATGTTTGTTGATGGGCAACAAACAGATATTGATTTTAAAAATTTATCTAAAATTCTAGTAGAAATTGATAGTAAAAAATTGTATAAACTAAATTTAGATGAAAAGACATATAGTAAAAATATGTTTGAAAAAATGATAAAATGACTCTTAATAAAAAATTAAGGGTTATTTTTTTATATATAAAGATTTTTGGTATATAATAAAAAATAGGATTAATTATGTAAGTTTAATGAACGTTGACTTTGAAAGTTAAATGTGATAATATATTTTTGTATATTTAGTTGGAGGATACATTATGAAAAAGATTATGTTTGTATGCACAGGAAACATTTGTAGAAGTGCAATGGCGCATCATTATATGCAAAAGAGGGTTTATGACTTAAAAAGAGAAAATGAAATAGTTGTGTCATCATGCGGTACATCTGCTGTAAGTGGAGATGTTTCAACAAAAAATGCCATACTTGCAATGAAAGATTATAGTGTAGATTTAACTAATCATAGAGCAACTAATATGTTTGATATAGATATTGAAAACTATGATTTAATATTGTGTATGACAGAACAACATAAATATAATATTTTAGCGTATTTTCCAAAATTAAAAGAAAAAGTATTCACACTTAAAGAGTATGTATTAGGAAAAGATATAGAAAATATAGATATAGATGATCCATGGGGATATAATTTAAGTATATATAAATCATGTGCAAAAGAAATTGTTGATTGTGTGGATAAACTTCTTGAAATGATATAAAGGAAGTGTATATATGATAGTAATCGGATCAGACCATACAGGAATAGAGCTTAAAAAAAGAATAATTGAGCATTTAAAGAAAAAAAGTGTTGATGTAAAAGATGTTACTAATTTTGATGATCAAACAGGAGATGATTATCCAGATATAGGTTATATAATAAGTAAAAATGTATTGAAGGAAAGATGTTTAGGAATAGCTATATGTGGTACTGGTATTGGTATATCTATAGCTTGTAACAAGGTAAATGGTATAAGAGCAGCTGTATGCACAAATAAATATATGGCTAAAATGACAAGGCAAGATAATAATGCTAATGTTTTATGCTTAGGTTCAAGGCTTGAAAATATAGATGTAGAAGATATAGTAGATACATTTATATCAACAGATTTTACTGGTGGAAGACATCAAAGAAGAGTAGATAAGATACAAAAGATCGAAGCATCTCAAAAGGGTGGTGTAGAATATGGCAATAGTTTATAGTGTAGTTGTAATAGCTTTTGTATGCTGTATTATATTAACCCCATTTGTTATATCGATGTGTAAAAAGCATGGGCTTGTTGATATTCCTAAAGATAGTAGAAGAGTTCATTCAAAGCCAATGCCTAGATGTGGTGGAATCGCTATATTTGCTTCATCTATGATTGCATTATTTGTATATTATATAATTACAAAAGATGTTGAATCTATAGCTTTTAATACTCAATTTTATGGCTATTTAATAGGAGCAATATTGATATTTATAATGGGGATTATTGATGATATATTTACGCTAAAAGCAAGATATAAAGCTATATTTGAATTTGCTGCAATATTTATTGTATTTTTGTTTGGTGTGAGAATAGAGAATATTGGAAGTATAAATTTAGGTATATTTTCATTACCAGTTACATTTTTATGGATAATAACTGTACTAAATGCTATGAATTTAATAGATGGACTTGACGGACTTGCTGCAGGACTTACTTCAATTTCAGCTTTATCATTACTTATGCTATTTATATCAACATCTTCAAGCTTGGAAGCAATAGTAATAACTGCTGCAATAGCAGGTGCTGGCCTTGGATTCTTACCATTTAATTTTAATCCTGCAAAGACTTTTATGGGAGACTGCAGTTCAAACTTCTTAGGATTTACTATGGCTTGTGTTACAATACTTGGATTTTCTAAAGGATATACAACTGTTGAATATTTAGCTCCTGTATTAATACTTGGTGTACCAATATTTGATACTATTTTTGCAATGATTAGAAGAGCTGTGAAAAGAAAACCATTATTTGCACCGGATGGGGGACATATTCATCATAGATTAATAAAGGCCGGATTTACACAAAGACAAGCAGTGTTAATATTGTATACCATTACTAGTACATTATGTATTATAGCTATATCTTTAATTACACAAGACATTTGGAAATTAGCATTGCTAATAGGAATGTCAACAATATTTATTGTGTTGTGGATTATTAGTATGATAAAAAATAGAGATATAAAACCAGATAGTACGATAAGTAATAATTTTAAGGTAAATAATACTTAAAAATATACATATAATTTAAATGAAGGGAGATAATATAAATGAAAGACCAATTATTACAAGATTTAAAAGAGGCTATGAAAGAAAAGGATACTATAAAAAAAGATGCAATCACTATGCTAAGAGCAGCCATACTTCAAGTAGAAAAAGATACACAAAAAACATTAAATGATGATGAGATTTGTGCAATTGTTGCAAAAGAAGTTAAAAAAAGAAAAGAATCAATAAAAGAATATGAAAATGCAAACAGAGAAGATATTGTAGAAAATTTAAATAGAGAAATTGAAGTTTTATCTAAATATTTGCCAAAGCAATTAACACAAGAAGAAATAGAAAAATTAGTTGAACAAGCAATAATAGATTCTAATGCTACATCTATGAGAGATATGGGAAAAGTAATGTCAATTCTAAGACCTAAAACTGCTGGTAAAGCAGATGGTAAATTAGTAAGTGATATAGTAAAAGAAAAACTTGCTAATATGTAAAGAAAAGCCAAGTTAAATCTTGGCTTAATTTGTTGTAAAGGAGAGGTTAAATGAGAATTTATAAGATTAATGACAAAAAATTTAAGAGCATTTATATATCATATAACTTTACATTAGAAGTTAATGATAACAAGATTTTTTCAAGTTATGCAGTACTTGGGTCTTTAATGGCAAAAAGCTCTAATAAATATCCTACACAAAAAGATATTGAAAAATATTTAAATTCACTATATGGTGCTAATTTTGATGTAAATATTGAAAAACTTGGAGATTTATATAATTTGGAATTTAGAATAGAGTTTGTAAATAGAGAGTTTATACCAAGTAAAGAGGAACTATTAGATAAGATATTAGATTTCTTAGAAGAAATGATATATAATCCTTTAGACTGGACGCAAGATAGCATAAATAGAGAAAAAGATTTTATATTACAAAGAATTAATGAAAGAAAAGATGAAAAATTAAAATACGGTATACAAAGAGCAGAAGAATTGTTATGTAAGGGTGAGCCTTTTGGTACATATTTATATGGTGAAGCTGATGTTGTGAAAAAATTAGAGCTAAAAGATATAAAGCAAGCATATAATGAATTGATAAATCAATGTATAACTGTAATAGTATCAGGAAACTTAGATGGATATGACAATATAGATAATAAGATATCTAAAGTATTTAACGAGCATGATAAAAACACTAGTGTAATTGAAGATTTAAAGTATAATGTCAAATTACAAGAGAACTATAAATATGAAGAAGTAAAAGAAGTACAAGACACAACACAAAGTGTATTGGCATTAGGACTTAGAATAAATAATTGTACACCTCAAGATTTTTATGCTTTAAATGTATATAATGCAATTTTAGGTACTACGCCATCTTCAAAATTGTTTCAAAATGTAAGAGAAAAAGAATCTTTAGCATATACTGTAAGATCAAGATATTATAGATTTAAAGATATAATAGTAATATATGCTGGAATAAATAAGGAAAATTATAAAAAAGCTTTAGAAGTAATAAGGAAGCAACTAGATGATATGAGACGAGGAAATATAACAGATATAGAATTTAAAAGTGCAAGAGATAGTTTACTTGCAGATCTTTTAGAATGGAGAGATTCAAAAGTTGCTATGGCAAAAATGAAATTATCTAATTTAATAGCATTTAAAGATGAAAGTATAACAATTGAACAAATGAGAGATGGAATAAGAAATGTTACTATGCAAGACGTTGTTAATATGGCAAACAAAGTAGAAATTGAAAAAGTTTTCTTATTAGGAGGTGAGGTAAATGAATAAAATAGCTGTTATGACTTCACAGGAATTGGGAGAAAGCACATTTACTACAACATTGTCTAATGGGCTTGAAGTATATATTTGCAAAAAGCCTGGATTTTCAAAAAAAATAGGAATGTTTGGAACAAAATATGGCTCTGTAGATAATGATTTTGTAGATATAACTACAAATAAAAGAACAAAAGTACCAGATGGTATTGCTCACTTCCTAGAGCACAAATTGTTTGAAAAAGAAGGAGCAAATGCACTAGATTTATTCTCAAAAATGGGAGTATCATCTAATGCATATACATCATTTGATCAAACAGTATATTTCTTTGAAACTTCAGAAAAATTTGATGAATCTATTGCAATGCTTGTAAAACTTATTAAAGAACCATATTTTACGGATGAAAATGTACAAAAAGAGCAAGGAATAATAGGACAGGAAATAAGTATGTATGATGATGATCCTAATTTTATGGTGTACTTTAATGCTTTACGTGCAATGTATAATCAAAATCCGGTAAGAATAGATATAGCAGGAACAATAGAGTCAATATCACATATAACTAAAGAGCTACTATATACTTGTTATAATACATTTTATAGTCCTCAAAATATGTTTTTTATAGTAGTTGGAGATGTAGATGTAGAACATACTATAAGTTTAATAGAGGAAAACTTAAAAAAATATGAGAATAATAGTATACCTAAAAATAAAATTGAAAAGTTTAGAGTAGAAGAAGATAAAAAAATTGAACAAAAAGAAATAGTGCAAAAGATGGATATATATTTACCTCAACTTTGCATAGGATATAAATTGGATTTAGTTGATGGAAAGGAAATATTAAAAAATGAAATTATGGTTAATATAATATCAGATATGTATTTTTCTAAGCAATCAGATTTCTTTGAAAAAGAGTATAATTCAGGCAAAGTAAACGATAGCATAGATATGCAATATGAGGGTAGTGACTCATTTTCACATGTCATTATTTCAACACTTTCAATAAATATTGATGAAGTGGAAAAAGATATTTTGGAGTATATTGAGCAGATAAAAAATATGCCTGTTGATGAAGAATTATTTGAGACAATAAAAAAGAAAAAGATAGGCGAGGCTATCTTATCATCAGATAATTTAAATGTAAGTTATAGAAGAATTATAGATTCTATATTAAATAAAACAGATGTATATTATCAAATAGAAGCTTTGAAAAATATAACTAAAGAAGATATAAAAGAATTTTTAGGTAAACTTGGTAAAGAAAATCAAGTATCTTCAAAAATAATAGCAAAATAGTAAGAAAAAACACTATTTTTCATATATATTAAATTTAAATACTTTTTTTACATACACTAGTTTTATACCACATAGTTTTATATGTCGAAACTTGCGATGAAAAAGCAAGTATAAAATGTTGACTATTGGCTTAACAAATGGTATAAATATGTAAAAAAAGAGGAGATATGTATGATAACTGACGAAATCGAGATTTTAAAACAAAGGTTAGACAAAGAAATTGAAGAAAATTGTTCGTATGAACGAATATTAAAAACTAGTGAAGAGATAGATGTACTACTTACAAAATACTATTTAGAAAATATTAAGGATATCACTTAAGTTTACATTAAGCAGTATTAATCCTAATATAATAATAAGTGCATAGTTTTCATCTGATTCTAATAGCAATAATATAATTATTCCTATTATTATTAGATCATCTATTTCAAAAGAGAAACCTAGAATATTAATTTGATTTTTATCAAATGAAAAAAATCTATTATTTCTCTTTCTAGTTGTAGAATTATTAGTGCGTGTATTAGTTTCATTTTCGCTAATATTGCTATCATTAACTTCTTTATTTTGACTAGCATTATTATTGTAAAACTTTTGGAAAGATATTGTATCGCTTTGAGGCGGTTCAATATCTTTTTTTTCTTCTTCTTTACTATTTTCTTTGCTATTTTGAGTATTATTAACTAATGTATTTGGTATTCCTCTATTATAATAATTTCTATTACGCATATAAAATGGATTATAATTTGAATAATACATATTAATCACTATCCTTGTTTTTAAAAGACTCTAAAACAGTTATAACATTTAGAATGGTTAGATAATCATTCATTTTATCTTGTCTAGATTTTCTAAGAAAAGGTTTAAGAGAAAGCAGTAATTCTTTTTTAGGATTATTACCGTTCATAGTACTCATGATTTTTTGCATTTTTAAAAGTATAGAAGGATCAAAACCTGTTCCGTTATTTTCACTATTAGTAGTATTATCATTCTCTTCTTTATTGGCACTAAAAGCATTTAAAATAGAAGATATATCAAAAGAACTAGTATTATTTTCCTCTTTATGACTGCTTTCATTATTATTCATCTTTTCTTGTATACTATTGATAAGATTATTTAATGCATCTTTATTATCTTCATTCATATTACTTTTTCTTGTTATTTACACCTAGCATTTTTGCTATATTATTTAAATCCTCACTAGACATATTTTGAACCATTCTTGTTACTTGTTCTATTTTCTCTTTATCTAAAGAGCCTAATACGTCCATTAATTTTTTGTTCATGTTGTTATTATTGTTATCATTCATATTATCATCTCCTATATACTAAATTATATGCACAGCTTTTTACTTTGTGATAATTTAGTATATAAAAGTAAAATAATGTATGTCGAAACTTGCGACAAAATGTGAATAAAATACTATTGACGTCTATATAAAATAATGGTATAAATTTGTTGTAAGAATGGAGGGGATGACTAATAAAATATGGTGATGTAAAAGAAATATTTAATCTTATAGATATAACAGATAAATATATACTAGTTAAAGAAAAAGACATTGTAAAAAAAGTGTATATTTATGAAGTTGAACCAGTTACATTTTTAAATTTTTCAATAGATGTTCAATCTAATATTTTAAATCTTTATAGTGAATTTCTTCGTGAACTTAATTTTGATTTTCAAATTTATATATCAAATAAAAAAATTAATATTCAAAAATATATATCCAATCTTAAAATCTATATAAATAAAAATGGAAGTAAAAAGTATTTGGAACATGTTAATAATTATATTTATAGTATTGGAGCCCAGTTAGAAAAAGAAAAAATATATACTACAAAGTTTTATTTAGTAGTCTCGTTGAAAGAAGATTTTTCATATGACATTAATAGTATAGATAATATAGTACGTGGTATAGATAATATTGGATGCAAAACTAAAAGAATAGTATCTAAGAAAAAATTACAAGTATTAATGTATGAGACTATTAATAAAGAGGTGATATTATAGACATAAATGAGGTTTTACCAGATTTTGTTGACAATACTAATTTTAAATATATCATAGTAGGTAACAAATATGTTATATCCTTACATATTATTTCTTTGCCAGAGTACATTTTCTTTTTAGATTTAATAAATGATATAGATAAAAATATAGATTATGATATGTCTATTTATATAAAAAAATTAGATACATATAAAGTACTAAATGATATTACTTATACAATAGGTCTATCTGAGAGTGAAAAGCATACTACTAAAGTTAATCAAAATAATATGGATATAATAAATCAATCATCTAGGGAGGCAAAAGAATTACGTAAAAAGATACAAATTGAAAATCAGGAAGTATTCAATGTAAATATTATATTAACTTTTTATTCAGAGGATTTAACAGCTTTATATAAGAGTGTATCAAATTTTAAAGCAAAACTTTATTCAAAAAATTTTATTTCGGAAGTTACTAATTTCAGACATTTAAATTATTATCTTTCTAATTTACCTTTACAAAAAAATAATAAGTATAATATTTTCTTAACCAGTAGTAGTTTAGCAAATATTTTTCCATATATTAGTAATAATTTTATAGATATAAATGGAGTATTAGTAGGATATACTAAAATGGACAATAAAATATGTATATTAGACATATTCGCAGATAAATATGAAAATTCTAATATGTGCATATTTGGAAGCAGTGGAAGTGGAAAATCATATTTTGTTAAGTTAAACATTATAAGAAACTTTTTTAAGAATATGAAGCAGATAGTTTTTGATATCGAGAGTGAGTATATAAAGCTTTGTAGTAATATAGAAGGACAGAATATAAGTGGTGGTAAGTATTTTAATATATTACAAATAACTAAAAAAGATATTGATAAAGTAGATGATGTAAGTAATTATTTACAAGAAAAGATAGAAAAAATAGTAAATTTTTTAATCAAAGTATGTGATATTGAAAATACGTATAAAGAATATTTAAAAATTAAATTAAAAGAAATATATAATAAATTTAATATAACTAATGATATAAGTACAATATTTAAAAATGAAGATGATAATTTAATATATTTAGACAATGTTTTTATAGACAATGATAAATTTCCTACATTAAATGATCTGTTAAATATTATAGATAACTATCATTTAAAAAATATTTTAAATGATATGATAGAAAATGATATTAAATTTTTTTCTAATATAACAAATATATCTTTAGATAATAGCTTATATGTAATCGATACAAAGTATTTAAAAAATAATGCTAAAATTATAAGTTATATCTTAGATAGTTTGGCAAATAATTATTTAAATGATAAAAATACAATTATATATATAGATGAAATGTGGAAATATGCACAAAGCAAAGACTTATTATTAAGTATATCTAATATGTATAAGACAATAAGAAAAAGAAAAGCTTCAATTATAACTATAACTCAAGATATTAACGATTTTTTTACTTATGATAATGGTATTTATGCAAAGAGCATATTAAATAATTCGTCTTTTAAATTGATATTTAAAATGACATATAAAGATACAGATAGTTTAAATAAATTTATAGATTTATCAGATTTTAATGTGGATTGCTTGCAAAAGGGAGAGGCTATACTTTCTGTATCAAACAATAAAGCACCAATTGTGGTAATAGCAAATGAATACGAAAGGATACTTTTAAATGAAAATGATAATAGCAATCAATAGTAAATATTTAGAAAAAAGAATTAAAGATGTATATTGTGATAAATATGAAGTTTATATTTTAAAAACAAAGGAACAAGTATTAGAAATGATTAATTTAAATGAATCTTTTATTATAATAACAAGAGATGCTCTTCATGGTAAAATGAGTTTTATAGATTATCTATGTAATATAAAAGATAAGAACAGTAAAAATAGAATTATTGTAATATTAAAAGAGATAACAAAAGATATAAAAGAAAAACTTTTTTCTAAAGAAATATTTAATATTATAGTTGGAGATACAGTTCCTTTTGATGAAATTTTAGATAATATAAATAATCCTAAAATGGTAATATATAAAACTAAAGAGGAAAAAAGTAATATTATAATTGTGACTGGTTTAAGAAAGTCCGGTAAAACAATATTTTGTAAAATATTATCTGAAGAAATAGCTAGAAATACATATAAAAGTGTGGTTGTTGTAGATCTAGATCTTATATATCCAAGTTTAGATATATATGTAAAAAGTAGTAAAAATTATGCTTTAAGTAGCTTAATAGAAGATATTAAAAATAATGAACTAAAGGACATAGTAGACTATCAAAGTGATAGTGATAAATATGAGAATCTTAAATACATATTAAATTCTAAATGTGTATCTACTTTATGTACTGATATTATTATAGAGATATTATTATATTTAAAAAGATTTTATGATTATGTGATAGTAGATACATCTACACTTATGATAAATAACATTTATAATGTATTAGAAAGTATAAATGTAGATATTATTTTTTGTATTAAGATTTCTCATAATACTGTAAGAGAATATAATATACAGACAAAATTTATAGATGAAAAAGTTGTAAAGAAAAGTAAATTTATAGCAAATATGTTTTGCGGAAAAAAAGATATAATAAATTTATTAGAAAAGAAAATTGGAATCAGTTTTTATGGTATTATAAAAAATAGTATTTTTATAGACAAGTATATATCAACTGATAATAAGATTTACATTAAATATAATATAAAAAGGTTATTAAAATCTATAGGAGTTATAAGATTTGAAAATGTGAAAAACAAAATAATAAATAAGTTAGTAAATATGAAGGAGGAGTAAAAATGAAAGAATCAGAAGTTGAAATAGAAAAAAATAAAGAAGAGATAATAAATATAATATTAAATGTTATAGATAAGGGTGCAAATTACGTAATAAAAGGAATGCCCGTTAATGAGCATATTAAAGAGATTTTATCTGATGTAAAAAAAGTATTAAAAGAAAAGGATTTTTTACAAATATTAAATGTGGCACTTACAAGTAGTATAAGAGAAGGCTTAGAAATGATGGGAATATCAGATGATAATATAAAAGAAATCAATAAAATGATAGATACTGCTTTTAAAGGTGGACTTACAAATTGTATAAATTTAGGAATTGATATAGTAAGTGCTGGAAAAAAATATGGTAATATATTTTTTAATTATATAGATGATTTCTTTGGAGGAATAAAAAATTTTATTTCAAGTACTGAATTTAAAAAGAAAATATATTCTAGTGTGGAAAAGTGCTTAAATAAAGTGGATGATTTTAAAGAGCTATGTAATGATTGGTATGATGCATATGATAGTTTTAATATTAATGAAATAAAAAATATAGCTGGTAAGTTAAATAAATTAAAATCAAAAGTATTATTTAATAATGATTGTATAAACGAGAATAATATAATTCAAAATATAACTGAACTTGTAAATAGAAGAAAACAAAAGCTTACAAAAGTGCAGTATGATATTTGTACTAGTTTAGATGAATTTTAAATAAAACATTTAAAAAAAGAAAAAAATGATATATAATATTATCCTAAAGAAAGGATGATATTAATGAGTTTTCATGATGATATTAGCAATCTTGTGTCTTCATTTAAGCAAACACAAGAATATAAAGAGTATTTAAAATTAAAAGAAGATTTAAAAAAAGATGAGAATGTATATAACATGCTAAAAGATTTCAAAGAAAAGCAAAATGAAGTTCAAATTAGCTACATAAATGGAAAAGATATAACAAAAGAAAAACAACAAGAAATGGAGAATTTATATTCTATTGTCATACAAAATGAAGATTGTAGAAAAATTTTAGAATGTGAAATGAAAATAAATGTTATATTAGCTGATTTACAAAAGTCTATGGGTGAAGCTATTGAAGAACTAGTTAAATTTTAGGTGATATTATGTGGATTAAAGATATAAGATGTTATAATGTAGATATATATCAAAATAATGATATTATTTATTCGGGGAATATAGATAATGTACCTTTAGAGCTAAAAGAGCGAGAAATTGAAGATATGAAAATAGATCATAAAAAAATAATAATAAAGCTTAAATAATTATGCAATTAATTTATGTAAAATATTACTATTGCAGTATTGAAAAACATAGCATTATATGTTATAATTATGTCCAGTGGAAATAATTTTTATTTCTATTGGATTTTTTTTGAGGTGTTTTATGAATTATAGAGAAGCTTTAAATAAGTTTATTGATGATATGAACTATCTTAAAAATGATGAAGTAGAAGGAATAGTTTTTTATGGTAGTTTTCATACTCAAACTGCAAATGAGTTTTCAGATATAGACTTAATGGTATTATATAATGATGATTCAGATACAAATCAAATAAAAGGATATAAAGATGTAAATGGAATGCAAGTTGAGTATTTTGAAAGAACTATATCAAAGATATATGAAAGAGCTAATTCTGATTATATGAAATGTGAAGATTCATTATTATCAATAATTGGATACGGAGAAGTAATTTTTGATAGAAGTGGAAAAGTAGCAGATTTGGTTAGTTATATAAAGGAAAAATATTCTAGACCACTTCCATGTTATACTAAACATGAAGCAATATATCAAATTGCTGGAATTCATAAAGCAGTACTGGCATTAAATGAATTAAAGATACAAAATGATCCTTATTTTGAAAGTTATTATTTTTTAACTGTTGAAAGAATAAGAGATTTTTATCATAAATTAAATGGATTTTCTAATTTATCTCAAACGAAAATATATAAGTTATATACAAATGAAAAGTTACAAAAAGCACAACATAAGATAATACCCGAAAAAGAATTTATACAACTATTTTTTAATGCAATAGAAGAGGGAATATCAAAAGAAGATAAGATTGAAAGAATTAGGCAATTATATAAATATGCTACTCGTAAATATAATATAGATTTTAGTGATTTAAGAATAGATTTGGGAAAAAAGAGATATTAATAGAAAGAGGGGAATTAAAATGTTACAGTTGCCAAAAAATGAATATAGAATATCTATAACATCAGGATGTAATATGAAATGTGTATATTGTCATAATGAGGGTAATAAGGTAATCAATCAATTATCTAAAGATGATATTGAAAAGCTAATACAAAATTCATATGGATTGGGCTTAGAGCAAGTGAGACTTACTGGAGGAGAGCCACTTATTCATAAAGAAATTTATGATATCTGTCAAATGCTTGCTGAAAAATATCATTTAAAGGTGGGAATAAATACAAATATAGTGGAAATAGATAAATTAATGTATATGATTGAGAAGGGATGGATATATAGAGTAGTGGTAGGATTAGATTACTACGATGCTCCAGTATCTAAACAATCACCTATTGGAATAAGTTCTAAGCAAGCTTTAGAAAATATATTAAAAGTAAAGAATACAGGTGTTAATGTTACAATTTCTACTGTGTATAATGGTGATTATGAAAATTTATATAATTTAGTTAATTGGGCAATACACAATAAAATAAGAATAAAAATATTAGAGGAAGTAAAAAATGAAGTAGCTGAAACTACTGATATAGAATATTTAAAGATGAAAGATAGAGTATTATCAGATTTTAAACTTATTTCTAAGTTTGATGATGTATTTAAAGAATATCATGGTATAGATGAAAACGGTTTTACTGCTGTAACATTTTTCCATTCACATTGTAGAATAAGAGAGTGTGATGTTTGCAAAAAAATGCATTTGAGGGTAACAAGTTCTGGAAAGCTAAAACAGTGTATACAATCTGATGAAAATGATATAAAATATCTAGATGGTAATATTAGAAAAAATATAATAGCTGCTCTATCACAACCTGTTAATTTTAATGTTAAGCCAGCTAAATATATAGATACAAAGTCAATTTAGTGAGAAAATAATGAATATGGATATAGAGATAGAAAAACAAAATTATAGATTTAAATATAGAGTGTCAGGTATATTGATAAAAAATGATAGAGTTTTATGCGTTAGAATAAATAATAATAAGTTTTTTTGCTTACCTGGTGGACATGTTGAATTAAATGAAGATACTATAGATGCAATTATACGAGAATTTAAAGAGGAAACAGGTATAGATGTTTATGTAAAAAGATTGCTATATGTAGTTGAAAATTTTTTTGATAGTAATAATGTTAAATGTCATGAGTTAGGTTTTTACTATCTATTAGATACAAAAGATAATATAAATATTAATAATTTTACTAAAATAGAGTGGGATAATACATATTTAGAGTTTAAATGGCTAGATATTAATAGTATTGCTAATTTTAAACCTGAATTTTTAAAAAATAATGTGTTAAATAATTTACCAAATAAATTGGAACATATTATAATAAAAAATAACAAAATAATAGAAAAAAATCTTAAAAAGTAATTTTTAGGATTTTTTTTTGCCCTTGAAACAAAATATAAAAGTTATTCGTCTATTATAGTAGATGCAGTTAAAGATTGGCAATATTGATTTATACAGCTTTGTGTTTAGCTCACATGTTATCAAATGTAAGTTATTTAAAAAGGGGAGGAATGCTTATGAAAAAGAAGATTGTTATTGTTGTTGCAAGTATTACTATACTAATGTATTTTACAGCATTAGTTGGGTACAAAATAAAAAATGACAATCTATATGGTGAGGTTAAAGAGGATTCGAATGTTGAAGAACAAACATATGAAGTAACAAGTTATATTACAGATGATGTTAAAAAATCCACTTATGATTGTGTTACTGAACTTTGTTTAACAGAAGAATTTACACCAAATAAATTAGGTGAGGATGCTGATTGTATAGCTTTAGCTACTGTTATATCATTAGATGGTGCAGATCCTGAAGGTAGTTTAATAGGCATGACAGATGGTAAAATGCTCATTGATACAGTACTTCAAGGGGATTTACAGCAAGGACAAGTTATAGAATATACTAAACCAGGAGGAGTAATGAAAATGTCTGAGTGGGAAGAATATCAACCAGAAGCAGCTAATTTAAAGCGTGAATATCTACGTTCAGAAAATAATGTTGATATAGACTTAAATAACACTTACATTAATGTATTAATATCTGGAGATATAGAAATAGAATCTGGAAAGAGCTATTTAGTATATTTGAAAGAAAATGCAGATGGTCAATACGAGGTAATAGGACTTGGAAATGGTTTGAGAGAACTAAATATACAACAAAATAAATCAAGGGTTGCTGTTCAGAATCTAGACATATCTTCATTGAAGATAAAAAATAATGAAACTGGAGAGTACGAATCATTACAAGAGTATATAGATACATATATTACTAATGAATAAATTTACTCTAAAATCATTATTGGGATTTAGGAAAGAAATACCTAAATCCTATTTTTTATGATATAATTTTTGTGGAATAAAGAAGAGGGGAAAATATGGAAGAAAATTTAATTAAAAAATCAAAAGAAGGAGATAAGGATGCCTTTGCTAAATTAATTGAACTATATGAGAGAAAATTATATGTTATTGCTAAAAGTAGATTAGATCAAGATGCCGATATTAAGGATGCTGTACAAGAAACCATATATCAAGCATATAAAAACATAATTAATTTAAAAAATAATGATTCTTTCAATGGATGGATAACTAGAGTTTTAATTAACAATTGTAATAATATATTAAGAGATAAAGTAAGGAACTTTTATTCATATGACGACTTAGAATGTGATAATTATTTTGAAGTAAATGATGAATATATAGAAGTAGATAGTGACATGGATTTTTTTAATTTAATAGATTTTTTATCTAAAGATGAAAGAACAATAGTTGTTTTATATTTTTCTCGCGGATACACTACTGCAGAAATAGGACAAGTTTTAAATATTAATGAAAATACAATTAGAACAAAAATAAGAAGAATAAAGATGAAGATTAAAGAAAAATATGGAGGAAAAATTTATGAGGGTAAAAATAGATGATATATTGAAGCAAAAATATGATGAAGTAGTTATACCAAGTAATATGTTTAATACATATAGTATAATAAAAAGGAAAGAATATTTAAATAAAATATTGCAAGTTACAGCTTGTATTTTATTAGTAATAGCTTTATCATTAACGTGTATTGTTATAAAATTAGATGTATATCAAGATATCTTATTAACTGAATATTATATAAACATAAAATAAAAGAAGTCATTTTATTATGACTTCTTTTTACATACATCTACCCATTCTTTAAAATTAGAATACTTTTCGAGCTCGTCGATAGAAAGTGATATTGCACTATTTGGAGTTCCACATGCAGGATATATATCGTGAAATCTTTTTAATGATATATCTAAGAATACATTTATATTATTTTTTAAATTAAATGGACAAACTCCACCAACAGGATATCCTGTTTTTTCTTCAACTTCTTCTAATTTTAGCATTTTAGGCTTTACATTAAATTTATTCTTAAATTTTGCATTATCTATTTTCATATCTCCAGATGTTACAATTAATATGGTATTATTATCTACATCAAATGATAGTGTTTTGGCAATATTTTCTGGATTGCAATTTAAAGCTTTTGCTGCAAGTTCAACTGTTGCTGAAGAAGAAGAAAATGTTTTTATCCTAGAATCCAAATTATATTGCTTAAAATATTGAATTAATTCTTCCAATTTTATCACCAAATATATTATATCATATTTTAGTATATTTGGCTATTATACAATTGTACCACCATTTACATGTATTACTTGGCCTGTTACATATCTAGAATCATCACTTGCAAGATATAAGTATGCAGGAGCTAGTTCGAATGGTTGACCTGCTCTTTTAAGAGGCGTTTCTGTACCAAATATTTCTACCTCTTCTCTACTAAAGGATGATGGAATAAGTGGAGTCCATATAGGACCAGGAGCTACCGCATTAACACGAATTTTTTGATCTGCGAGCGAAAGTGCTAAAGATTTGGTAAACACCATAATTGCACCTTTAGTTGCAGAATAATCTATTAGATTTTTTTTACCAGCAAATGCTGTGATTGATGTGGTATTTATAATACTACTATTTTCCTTTAAATGAGGTAATACTGCTTTAGTCAAATAAAAAAACGTGAAAATATTAGTTTCAAATGTATCTTTTAATTGCTTACTAGATATATCCAATATACTATTTTGAGGATATTGAACTCCACAATTATTAACTAAGATATCTATTTTTCCAAATACAGCAATTGTTTTATCTACTATTTCTTCAGATAATTTTTCATCTCTTAAGTCACCTGGAATAAGAATACATCTTCTACCACATTTTTCTATAAGATCTTTAGTATAATTAGCATCTTCGTGTTCATTTAAATAGTTAATTACAATATCTGCTCCTTCTTTTGCAAACATAACACTTACTGCTCTCCCAATACCACTATCTCCACCAGAAATAATTACTACTTTATTTTTTAATTTTCCACTTGGCACATAATTTGGATTTTCAAATATAGGTAATGGATTCATTTTGTATTCCATGCCCGGCTGTATAGGCTGATGTTGAGCTTGAAAGGTAATAGGTACTTTTACATTTTTGTCTTTATATCCCACATAAGGGATAGTTGGGTAATTATTATTCATATGCACTCTCCTTAAAATATAATAGTATATTATATTATTTAGTATAAGATAATATTCCAATAATATAATAGTAAAAGTTTAAATTAATTTAGGTGTAATTAAAAATATTATTAAACATAAATTATATTAGGTGATTATTTGAAAAAGTATATAGTAGTTTTTACAATAGTTTTTATATGTTTAATAGTAGTATTTAGTTTAGTGCTTTTAAATAATAAGCATGAAACAGTAGTTACTAATTCTACTCCGGTAACATCTCATGTTGTAGTAATAGATGCTGGTCACGGCAAGCCTGATGAGGGGGCAGTTGGAATATATGGTACAACTGAAGAGGCAATAAATTTAAAAATAGCTCTTAAACTTCAAAAGCTTGTTGAGCAAAGTGGAGGAGTAGTATACTTGACCAGAAGTGATGAAAATGGAATATATTCTTCTGATGCTACAACACTAAAAGAAAAAAAAGTTAGCGATATAAAAAATAGAGTGATAATAGGAAATGAAGAGGACGTTGATGCGTTTATATCAATTCATCTTAATAAGTACCCGTCTAGTATTTATAGTGGATGGCAAACTTTTTATCAAGAAGGAAATGAAGAAAGTATAAGACTTGCTAAATGTATACAGGATTCATTAAATAATACAATATCAACACCTAATAATAGAGTACCTTTAGTATTAAAAGGGATATATATAATGGATCATGTAGAAAATACAACTGTAACAGTAGAATGTGGATTTTTATCTAATGAAGAAGAGGCAAAAAATTTGGAACAAGAAGAATATCAAGAAAAACTTGCTTGGGGAATATATATAGGACTACAAGAATTTTTTAAATAAAAAGAGAGCTTGTTTTTTCAAGCTCATATATTTTTTAAATAATTATTTAATAAATCATTAAGATTATTAGAATATGCATAGTCTAATAATCTCTTAAATTCAGGGTAATTAATATATTTATCGACATCATAATTATAAAATACTTCAGGAGCTGAAGTTGCACCATTTTTAAGAATATTTTGTACTCTTTTATTTCTGAAAACTGGACTATTAGATTTTGTATCTAGATTTATATAGCCTTGGTCAGAATATAGTTTCATTTGTAAGTCAAAGTCTAGCTTGTCACATAAATAAGCGAATTTTGCTTCTTTAGTTTCTCTAGAATTGAACTCATCAGTAAGTTTAGTATATTCTTGCTCTTTTTTCATACCATTAAGAATATCGAGCACAGCTTTTTTACCTATTTTTAGCTTTTCTTCATTACTTACATTATCAAATGGAGTAATGTCACCTATTATTATTTCTTCTAACTCATGTATAGCAAGCATTTCTATTACTTTTTTTATATCTATTTTTAAATCATATTCTGAGTCTATTGCAATTGCAAGCATACAAGTGTCATATACATGTTCAGCTATACTTTCTCTTCTATTTGATGTAACATTCCAGTATATTGAGCCTTGACGTATTTTATTTTTTAAAGTTGTTGTTAGTAAATAAAATCTTAATATAGTATTATTTTTATTATTAGTCATAATAAACACCTCTTTTCTAAAATTATTTTGTAGTTAAATATTTGAAATGTAGATTAATTATAACATAGTATAAAATGATATTCAATATGTGACAATACTGTAATTTTTGTTTATTTACTTTTCATAAAGTTATGGTATAATATATATGTCGAAAAAAGATATAAATTGAGGTGAAATAGATATGAAAAAGACATTACATGTTGGTCTAGATGTTGGATCAACAACAGTAAAAATTGTAGTAATGAATGATAAATTAGAGAATTTATATACAAGTTATACTAGACACCACTCAGATACAAAAAATACCATATATGAAGTTTTAAAGAAACTTATTAAAGATTTTCCAAATAGTACATTTACAATGTCTTTAACAGGTTCTGGTGCATTAGAAATATCTAAGGTACTCGGAATACCTTTTATACAAGAAGTAATTGCTTGTAAAAAGGCAGTAGAAAAATATATTCCGCAGACTGATGTGGTAATAGAACTTGGTGGAGAAGATGCAAAAATAATATATTTTGATAAATTTATAGAACAAAGAATGAACGGAACATGTGCAGGAGGAACAGGTGCGTTCTTAGATCAGATGGCATCACTTCTTAATACAGATACTCAAGGTTTAAATGAGTTATCTAAGGGACATGAAATAATATATCCGATTGCATCAAGATGTGGAGTTTTTGCCAAAACTGATGTACAACCATTAATAAATGAAGGAGCAAGAAAAGAAGATATAGCTACATCTATATTTCAAGCTGTTGTAAATCAAACAATAAGCGGCCTTGCTTGTGGCAGACCAATAAAAGGTAAAGTAGCTTTTTTGGGAGGTCCGCTTAACTATTTACCAGAACTTAGAAAAAGATTTATAGAAACATTGAAATTAAAAGATGATGAGGTAATAGTACCAGAAGAAGCTCACTTACTAGTTGCAAAAGGAGCAGCTCTTGCTTCAATAGATACAAAGGAGATTACAACAAAAGAGTTAAAAGAAAAGTTAGAAGTATTTAAAGATGCAAAATATACAGAAACAAAACCCTTAGAGCCACTATTTGCTAATGAGCAAGAATATAAAGAATTTAAAGAGCGTCATGAAAAAGATAAAGTAAAAAGAGCAAAATTAGAAGATACTAAAGGAGATATATTTGTGGGAATAGATGCTGGTTCTACTACTACAAAATTAGTTGCAATAGACAAAGATGGGGCATTATTATATTCTTTATATGAGAATAATAAAGGTAATCCACTTGCAAGTGTAATATCTATGGTTAAAAAATTGTATTCTAATATTCCAAAGGCAGCTGTATTAAGATATGTTGGCGTTACAGGCTATGGAGAAAAATTAATACAAACAGCATTAAATATTGATCTTAGTGAAATTGAGACTATAGCACACTATACTGCTGCTAAAGAATTTATGCCTAATGTAAGTAGTATAATAGATATTGGTGGACAAGATATGAAATACATTAGGGTAAAAAATGATGCTATAGATAATATTATGTTAAATGAAGCTTGTTCATCAGGATGCGGATCTTTTATTGAGACTTTTGCTAAAAGTTTAGGCGTAAGTATAGAAGAATTTGTAGATGAAGCAATAAAATCTAAAGCGCCTGTAGATTTGGGCTCTAGATGTACAGTATTTATGAATTCTAGGATAAAACAAGCTCAAAAAGAAGGAGCTACTATTGGAGATATATCTAGTGGATTATCTTATTCCGTTGTAAAAAATGCTATACAAAAAGTTATGAAGATACGTGATGTAAGAAAACTTGGGAAAAATATAGTTGTTCAAGGTGGTACTTTTTATAATGATGCTGTATTACGTAGCTTTGAAAAAATAACAGGTAGAAATGTAATAAGACCAGATATAGCGGGCCTTATGGGAGCATATGGTGTTGCTCTTCTTGCAAAAGAACAATTTATAGCAAATGAAGATGATTATTATAAGTCTACAATGTTACATCCAGATGAGATAGATAAATTAGATATAAAAATTACACATGCAAGATGTGGAAAATGTGAAAATAATTGTAGATTAACAATAAATAAGTTTGGAAATGGAAAGATTTTTGTATCTGGTAATAGATGTGAAAAAGGTGCTGGAAATACAAATGCTCAAAATGATTTACCTAATATGTATAAGTATAAAAATGAGAGATTATTTTCATATAAACCTTTATCTGAAGAAGAGGCTAAAAGAGGTACAATAGGAATACCTAGAGTGTTAAATATGTATGAAGATTATCCATTTTGGTTTACTTTCTTTACAAATTTAGGATTTAGAGTAATAATTTCTGAAAAAAGTACAAGAAAAACATATGAAAAAGGAATGGAGTCTATGCCTTCTGAATCAGTATGTTATCCTGCCAAACTTGCACATGGTCATATTATGAGTTTAATAGAACAGGGGATAAAAACTATATTTTATCCATGCATTTCTAATTCTCGTAAGGAATTTGAGGGAGCAGATAATTCATACAATTGTCCAATAGTTGCATCTTATTCAGAAGTTATTAAAAATAATGTTGAAGAGCTTAAAGATGTTAAATATATTAATCCATTTTTACCTTTTGATGCTAAAAAATTAACAGAAGTTGTAATGGAATTACCTGAATTTAAAGAATATAATTTTAAAAAATCTGAAGTTTTAAAAGCAGCTAAAGAGGCAGAAAAAGAATATCAAAAATTTAGAGATGATGTTCATAAAAAAGGACAAGAAATTGTAGACTATATAAAAGAAAATAACTTAAGAGGTATTGTACTTGCTGGTCGTCCATATCACGTAGATCCCGAAATTAATCATGGAATAGATACATTGATAACTAGTTTGGGATTATGTGTGTTATCTGAAGATAGCGTGTCAGATAAAGCTGAGGTTAGAAGGCCAATAAGAGTTGTAGATCAGTGGGTATATCATTCTAGATTATATGCTGCTGCAGAATATGTTGGAAAACATGATTTTCTTGAGTTAGTACAACTAAATTCATTTGGCTGCGGGGTTGATGCTGTAACAACGGATGAAGTTGAAGAAATATTAACAAGTTATGATAAAATGTATACTTTGATAAAAATAGATGAAATAAATAATTTGGGCGCTGTAAGAATACGTATTAGGTCATTACTTGCTAGTATGAACAAAAGATTACAACAGAAAAAGCTAAATAAGAATAATACTAATAAAGAGATAGAAAAAGAATCTGATTTAGGAAATTATGAAATAAATAAAGTTAAGTTTACAAAAGAAATGAAGGAAGAAGGATATACAATCTTAGTACCTCAAATGGCACCAATACATTTTGAATTATTACTTGCTGCAATGAAATCAGAAGGATATAATGTAGAACTATTAAGAGAGTGTACAGAACATACTATAGAAACAGGATTAAAGTATGTAAATAATGATGCATGTTATCCATCTATTATAACGACAGGACAAATGATCGAAGCATTAGATTCTGGAAAATATGATTTAAATAAAACAGCATTAATAATGTCTCAAACAGGAGGAGGATGCAGAGCTACTAATTATATTGGATTTATTAGAAAGGCTTTAAAAGATGCTGGATATAGTAATATTCCTATTATTTCGTTTAATGTAAAAGGAATGGAAAAAACTTCTGGATTTAAAATTACTCCTTCTCTTGCAATAAAGCTTATTAAAGGTGTTGTATATGGTGATCTTTTACAAAAAATGTTACTTAAAAATAGAGCATATGAAGTTAAAAAGGGTGAATCTGAAAAGGTATATAATAAATGGCTAGAAAAAGGAAAAGATATAATAGCTAATGGTAATATGAAAGAATTTAAACAAGGTATATACCAAATGGTAGATGATTTTGAAAATATTCAAATAAATAAAAAACTAGTAAAGCCAAGAGTTGGAGTTGTAGGAGAGATATTAATTAAATATCATCCATTTGGAAATAATTATGTTATAGATGTATTAGAAAATGAGGGTGCAGAAGTTGTAATGCCAGATTTTATGGGGTTTGTAAAATACATGGCAACACATAGTATAACTAATAATAAATTACTTAAAAAGGATAAATTAGCTGCACAAATATGTAAATTAGCTATAAATTTAATAGATGGATTTGAAAAGGATGCAAAACAAGCACTTGCAAAATCTAAAAAAGGATACATGCCACCTTGTGATATATGGGAACTTGAAGATAAAGTACAAAATGTGTTATCTATTGGAAATCAAACAGGTGAAGGATGGTTCCTTACAGCTGAAATGATTGAATATATAGAAAATGGTATACCAAATATAATATGTGTACAACCATTTGCTTGTCTTCCAAATCATGTTGTTGGAAAAGGTGTTATAAAAACAATAAGAAAGAAATTTCCACAAGCAAATATATCACCTGTAGATTACGATCCGGGTGCTAGTCAAACAAATCAGATTAATAGAATCAAGTTACTTATTACTGTGGCTAAAGATAATTTGAAGATAAGAGAGAATCTTTCTAAATATAAAGTAAAAACTAAAAAAATGAAAGTGAAAAAGTAAAGTATGAGACTGTTTGAAAAACAAACAGTCTCATACTTTATATAAAATATATGGAATAAAAATATATTAAATGCTATAATTTAATATAATACAATTTAAATTATAATATAAAAAAGTGAGGACGATGAGTGTTATTATGGATTCAAGAACATATGTAGTAGTATCAATTATAATAATTGGATTATGGTTTATAATAGGATTAATAATTATTGCTAAAAAAATATATAAAATGCTTTGCAATCTTAATTTTCAATTTAGATGTGTTTGTGATGAGTGTAAAGAAACTTTTATTTTTCCTTACAAATTTATACAAAAGAATTATTTTATAAATTCAATAAAAAATGTTAAAATGTTTGAGATAAACTCTTCTGGACGAAAATATATTGGTTTTTATCCAAAATATAAAAAATACGCAAAAAAAATTGTTTGTCCAAAGTGCAATAAGAAAGGTATGGTAAGAGTTGAGAATTTCGATGAATGGCTAAAATTTTCAGCTCCGTATTCACAAAAATATTCTTGTATTTATATGACAATTTTAGCTATTTCAACATATATAATTTGTGGGTTACTTATATTTTTAGAACAATATATTGTTTAAATATGAAAAATTAAGTAATAGTTTTTTATTTATGTTTTAATGTATCATAATATACTTTAATTTAGTTTTAGTAATATTTGATATTTAATTTATTTTTATTTTTTGTTATATTTTTATTATCACAAATAAAAAACATAGTAAATTTATATTAAATTTACTATGTTTTTTTTAATTGGTGACCTTGGGCGGATTTGAACCGCCGACTTCTTCCTTAGGAGGGAAGCACTCTATCCAACTGAGTTACAAAGTCATTTTTAAAGATTTTGCATTAGATAAATAACTTAGAGATTACCAGTCTATTAACTAGCTAAATAAGTATACGTTATTATTATATCATTTTTCATTTAAAATTCAAGTATAATGATACTTTATTTTTTATTCAATATATTGTATAATTAAAAAGGTGAATAATGTGGATAAATATATGATTGAAGCATTAAAAGAAGCAAAAAAAGCATATGCTAAAAAAGAAGTACCAGTTGGGGCTGTCATTGTAAAAGATGATAAAATAATTGCAAGAGCACATAACTTACGTGAAACTAAAAAAAATGTTTTAGCACATGCGGAAATTTTATGTATAGATAAAGCATGTAAAAAATTAAAGTCATGGAGACTTGATGGATGTATAATGTATGTTACTCTATATCCTTGTCAAATGTGTTTTGGAGCAATAAAACAATCACGTGTTGAAAAAGTATTCTTTGGTGCATTAGATAGTAATACTTATGAATATGATAAAGATTTATTTGAATACATAGAAAATAATGAATGTTCTCAAATATTAAGAGATTTTTTTAAGGAGTTAAGAAAGGAATAACTTGAATTATATAGATATTTGTTGTATAATATATTATGTTATTGCACCTGTAGCTCAACTGGATAGAGTATTCGGCTACGAACCGAACGGTTGGGGGTTCGAATCCCTTCAGGTGCACCAAAAAAAGTTTTATGATAAGTAATGGTCATAAAACTTTTTTATTTTTAATACAACAGTTTAAAAAGTTTATACCAGTTTCAGTTAATTCTATTCTATATTTTACAATTTTTAACTGATTTTGTGGGTTTTCCTTTAAATTTTCATAAATTTTGTATAAAAAATGATTCTTAAAATCATCATAATTGTAATTTAATTTCAATATATCTTTATTTTTTTTTACTAATCCTAATCTGATCAAATTATTTAAAGAATTTGTCAAATTTAAATGTTCAAGTATAGTAAAATGATTATTAATATCATAAAAATAAAATAAGCTTTTATAAAACGGAGTAATTTTTTTATCTTTATCAATTTCTAAAATATCTGCAATTGGATAGGTTTTATTATAATTGAATGAATTTAAAAGTTTTGCGTCTAGTGGTGATAATTCTTTAATAAAGTTTACAAATGATGGATGTATTTTATATATAAAATTAGTATCGCAAGCTGATTGCAGTAAATCGGAAAACATTTCTACATAATAATCATTCTCATAATAATATTTGCTTGCATCTATTATTGGTCCTATGTCACACATTTTAGGCTCTTTTAAGTTTTCTTTTGGAATATCAGAAATTTTTTTGTTAATTGTGTTTTTAAAATTTTCTATGTATTTTTCTTGTTTTATTTTTTGCTTTTGTCCCCAAGCGCCTAACCATCCAAAAACACCGTCGACTAATAGACCAATATTATTTCCGATGCTTATGGAAGATGGCTGTATAATTTCTTCTGCTCTTTCTTTTGCAAAATTTACCATTTCTTCTTCTATTTTAGTATTTGAATTCATTTTTCTCCTTTACTTTAATTATATAAATATTATATCAAACATAAGCTTATTTTTCAATTATATATTACTGGAGTATTAAAATTTTATTATGTATTTTTTTTAGTTCAATAATTGTTATAAAATTAATAATGATAATTAAAGTATTCAATAATATATGTCTTTTGTATCATATTATTCTGTATAATAAATAATATAAATAAATAGTAACAAGTTGAGAAATTTAGAATATGTTTATATAAATATAATTGATTTTTTTTGATATTAATGGTATAAAGAATATAGCATAAATATAAAAAGAGGGAAAATATGAATAAGTATATGCAGATAGCAAATGAAAAGGCACAAAAGGGTATGCTAAATAATGAAGGTGGACCTTTTGGTGCTGTTGTTGTAGACAAAGATGGAAATGTAATAGCTACTGGAAATAATCAAGTATTAAAAAATAATGATCCTACAGCTCATGCAGAAATACAAGCTATAAGAAATGCATGTAATGTATTGAATACATATGATTTGTCAGATTATATTTTATATACTAGTTGTGAACCATGTCCAATGTGCTTTTGTGCAATTGCTTGGGCAAATATAAAAAAAGTATATTATGGTGCTACAAGAGATGATGCAGCTCAAATAGGATTTAGAGATAGTGCATTATATGATTATCTTAAAGGAAAAGGCAGTTTAGATATAAATATGGTTCAAATAGATCATGATGAATGTAATAAACTTTTTGAAAAATATAAAGGAAATAATGGAATAATATATTAAGGAGAGGTAAGATGTATAGAAAAGCTAATATAAATGATATAGATAAAATAGCAGAAATACCAAATATAGGGTTTTCAAGAGAAGAAATAAAAGAATTTATGAAAAATGATGATAAATATTTATATGTATATGAGAATGAAGACAATAATATAGTCAATGCGACTTTTTTTGGATCTGATGATGTGGATGATGATGATTACGATTCAGAAATATATGGTATTTATACAAGAAATATAAAAAATAAGGATATAGTAAATTCAGAAGTCCTTTTTGAAACTAAGAAGCAACTATTTGATAAAGGATATAGAAGCTTAATTGTTTGGTGTGATGAAAAAAATGAAAAAATGAGAAAATTCTTATCTAGTTCTGGTGGAGTAGAAAGCAAAAAAAGAGAAAATAATAATAGAATTCAAGTTGCGTATACTTATAGATTAATAGATTTTTCAGATTATACTTAATAAATATAAAGGAAGTGATTTTCACTTCCTTTATTGCTATTTATAATTATATGTTTTAAAGCTATTTCAAATAAGATTTTATTAGATTTTTTAAATTCTTCTATATCAATATTGCTTAATATTTTGGGACGATTTAGTAGAATAAATCTATTTTTTACAAGGATATAAAATGGGAAAAAAATACCAACATCAAAAAATAGGTCTTTCTTCGTTTTATATATTTAACTAATAATTTTCAATTATAAGATTGAATAGAACAAAGTATAGCACATATAATTTAATGAGGTGTTATATGTCTTTTATTTGGTCTGCTTTTTTAATAATATGTATAATTTTTTCATGTATATTTTTAAGTCCTGAAGTTGTAGTTGAATCAATTTCTAACAGTTCAAAAGGAGCAATAGAAAATATATTTGTAATTGCTAGTATGTTAATATTTTGGAGTGGTATGTTTAATATATTATCTAATTGTAATATTTTAAGTAAAGCTTCTAAAAAATTATATAGTTTAGTATCTTTTTTATTTAAAAAGGATGAGGTAAGTGATAAGGCAAAAGAATATATAAGTTTAAATATAGCTTCTAATTTAATGGGAGTAGGAAATGCAGCAACAGTTAATAGTCTAAAAGGAATAGAAGAATTGCAAAATAGTAACAAAGATAAGAAAAGATTAAATAGATCTATGGCAACGTTTATAGTTTTAAATACAGCATCAATGCAGATAATTCCAACTAGTATGATATCTTTACGTACATTGTATAATTCACAAAATCCAAGTGAAATTATATTACCAGTTATATGTGTATCTTTTATATCGTTAATAATTGCTTTTGTGGCATTAAAAATATTATGGAGATTTTATGAGTAATTATATTGTTCCTATATTCATTTTAATAATTATATTAGTTGGAATATTTGAAAAAAAGAATGTATATTCATTATTTATAGAAGGAGCAAAAGACGGCGTAAAAACTGTATATAATATATTTCCATATATTTTTGCAATAACTATAATAGCAGGTCTTATAAATGACACAAAAATATTAGAGAACATTTCTATTTTTGGAATAACTGGGAACTTATTACCGTTAATACTTATGAAACCTTTATCTGGAGGAGCGTCGACATCAATAGTAGTAGATATTTTTAAAAATATTGGACCAGATACTTTTATTGGAATGGTGGCATCTATACTTATGGCATCTACTGAAACTACATTATATGTTATATCTATTTTATCTAGCAAAGTTAAGATAAAAGATATGAAAATAGTTGTTATAGCAGGGTTAATAGGAGATTTGGCAGCTGTTATTTCTACAATGGTAATAGTAAATTTTATATTATAAAAAATAAAAGGTAAGCATGTGCTTACCTTTTTGTATAGTTAAAGATTATTGAAACTGCCATTTAAAGATATGTTGTCTTTTGAACTAGTATGAATTACTATTTCTACATTTTCAAATGTATTAGGAATATCTAAAATCTCTAGTGTTGCTATGTCAGAATCTAAATTATCTACATCAACATAATTATATAAAGAGTCACCATTTTCAAATAGCTCTAGTATATTATCTGTTTCTTTTGCTTTTTTATTATATTTTATTACTACTTTTGTTTCATGGTATTCTGAATCTTCAATTATATGAATGTTAACTGGTGTTTCGTCCATATTTGTAATTGCTAAGTTAGAATCAAAAGTATAATTTATATAATCTTCGCTGGATTGCTGAAGATATTCTTTTACATCATCATTATATAATATTTTATTAATTCCATAGTTAAATAAACTAAATATTATTCCAAAGAATATTATAAGACCTGTAAGAATGATTCCTAGAAAATCATATTTTATTTCAACATCACTTTTATTAGAGTAGTATATAATTTCTATTCCGATTGATATTATTATAAGTGGCCATAGCATTAATACATATCTTAATATATCTATGGTAAATAATGTTTGAACAACTAAAGATATACCAAATAAAACTAAAGCAATTCCAAAAGTAATTCTACCAATTATTTTTGTTTTTTTATTTTCCATTGAACTAACCTCCTATTATTTTTTACCTATTAATTTAACTCCAATAACTATAGATAAAGCTGCAATAGCAATAGGAGTTATATATGAGCTTAGTGTATATAATATGTTACTAAATATTTTTAAATCTAAGTCATAAAATAATTGAGGTAAGATATTTGAAATTATAATATATAGTCCGACAAATATAAGGATAATTCCTATAAGTTTCTTATTGTTAGAAATATTAAGAGATTTTTGAATTGAATCTAAATTCATATCATTCCATATAAATTTATCTTCAATTTTTTCCTCTTTTGAAAAAGAATTTCTAATATAAAATGTATCAAAGAAACTATAGATGTATATAACTGGTAATGGTATTATAAAAAGAGGAATTGAAATAGTGCCGAATATTGCGGCAAAAGCAGAGAATAATATTAGTATAGATAAACCTCTTTTCATATATCCTTGGTACATTTGACCAGCACCTGGTATAAAACTAAAGCAAAATGTTAAAAATATATTTTTCTTCATTGATTTTCTCCCCTTTCTATATTTATTTGTTTAAACATAAATTGATTTATCTTCCTATAAAAATCACTTGTGTTAATGGTAAAGTATGTTTTTGGCTCTTCATTATTAGCCATAACACTTTCTGGTGGCAGTGACATAGTTTGCCATAATAAAACAGAAAGTATAGTACACGCAGCAATTTTTAATATATCAATTGGCTTAAACTTTTTAATTTTAGACTTTGTTTTTTCTATCGTTTTTGCTTTGCTATTATTTATATAGCTTAGGATGTTGTTTTCTAAATTATCTGGTGTTTTTATATCAATATCTTTTTCGATGCTGTTTATATAAGTATTAAAAGCATTATCATTATTTAAAATTGTATTTAGTATGTCTAATTGTTCATTTTCTTCTTTTAAATTTTTCATGATATATAACCACCTCCATCATTAATTTCAAGTGTATTTTTTAATAGTTTTTTTCCTCTATAAAGTTGTACTTTTAAAGTAGGCTTTGCTATATTTAATTTAACACTAATTTCATCCAAGGTAAAACTTTTTAAATAATATAGACACAGAATATTATTGTATGGTTCCTTAAGTCCATTTATTATTTTTTGAATATAATTTTGTTCTTCCTTTTTTATTATTTCTTCAAGTATATTATTATTTTCTTCATATTTCTCTAATTCTGTACTATCATCATTTGTAAGTAGTTTTAACTTATATGATTTGCTTTTTAGAAAGTCTTTACATTTGTTAAGTGCAATTTTACAAAGTATATTTTTTATCTCTTTTTCAGGTAAATTTATATATTCATCTAAATGTAAATAAAAACTTAAAAATACTTCTTGAGATAAGTCTTGTGCGTCAGGAGAAGAATTGAGCATATCATAACATATTTTATATATTAAATTTGTATACTTTTGCACTAAATATTCAATACTCATAACTCCTCCTTCCATAAATAAACTTTACATTTAATATAACGAGAAAAAATATAAAAGATAACAAAAATTATGAAAAAATTAAAAATAATAATTAATTTATTTAGATTATACAATAGTAGTCAATATAATTGTTGATATTTTGATATATCTGTTATATAATTTGTGTATGTTAATTAGAAAGTTTTAAATATCCTTTAAGAAAACTATATTTTAAAGAAGATTTAAAAAAGTATAATAACAAATTTCTTAAAGGAGGTAAATTATGGAAGATAAAAAAATTGTTTGCAAAGACTGTGAAAATGAATTTGTTTTTACAGCTGGAGAACAAGAGTTTTATAGTCAAAAAGGATTTTCAGATCCTGTTAGATGTAAAGCCTGCAGAGATGCAAGAAAAGCTAATAAAAATAATGCGTAAAGACTGAATATTTTTCAGTCTTTCTTTTTTACTGAGTATTATATTTTATTGATTTTTTCTACATTTTTTGATATAATTAATTTGTTTTAAGGGGGCAAAATAATGGCAACAGTTACACCAATGATGCAAAATTATTTGGATACAAAAGCAAAGTATAAAGATTGTATTTTATTTTATAGACTTGGTGATTTTTATGAAATGTTTTTTGATGATGCTATAACTGTTAGTAAAGAGTTGGAGTTGACTTTAACAGGTAAAGATTGTGGACTTGAGGAGAGAGCTCCAATGTGTGGAATTCCACATCACGCAATAAATACATATATTCCTAAACTTATTGAGAAAGGATATAAAGTAGCTATTTGTGAGCAACTAGAAGATCCTCGTTATGCAAAAGGTATTGTAAAAAGAGATGTTGTTAAAATAGTGACTCCAGGAACTATAACAGATTTAACAATGTTGGATGAAAAGAAAAATAATTACATTGCATGTATATACATGGAAAAAAAAGAGTGTGCAATTTCATTTTGTGACATATCAACAGGAGAGTTTTTTATTTCTAGTATTAAAGGAGTAGATGTAAATACAAAAATATTAAATGAGATCTCTAGAATCGCTCCATCTGAGATAATTTTATCTGATAATACTAAAGAAAATGCTATATTTTTAAAAGAGATTAATAAAATTTTTAATATATATATATCTAAATATAATAATGATTCAAAAAATGAATTATTATCCAAAATAATGACAAATAAAGATATACAATTAAGCCAAATAGAAAATGCTGCTGCAACTCTATTATTAAATTATATAGAAGAGACACAAAAAGGTTCAGTTGAGCAAATAAATAATATAGAGAAATATGAGATTGAAAAGTATATGCAATTAGATACTACAACACGTAAAAATCTTGAAATATTAGAAGCAAACAGAGAAAAGACCAAGAAGGGAAGTCTTTTATGGGTATTGGATGAGACTGTAACTGCAATGGGGGGAAGAGCACTAAGACATTGGCTAGAGTCACCATTATTAAATATAAATGAAATTAAAAAAAGACAAGATGCAGTAGACGTATTGTATAAAAATAATATATATAGAGATGAGTTACAAGAGATACTAAAGTCTGTATATGATATTGAAAGATTAATATCTAAAGTTGTAGGTGGAAGTGTAAATGCAAGAGAAATGATATCGCTTAAAAATTCACTAATGAAATTACCTGACTTGAAGAAATTGCTAGGAAAAATTGTAAGTGAAACAAAGGATAATTATTTTAGCGAATTTTTAAGTTCAATTGATACATTAGAAGATGTATACACACTTATAGATAAAGCTATTATAGAAGATGCCAGTGTTACTATAAAAGAAGGCGGAATAATCAAAGATGGATTTAGTAAGCAAGTAGATGAATATAGGCTAGCTTCTTCTAAAGGACAAGATTGGCTAATGGAACTTGAAGCTAAAGAAAAAGAACGTACAGGAATAAAAGGAAAGTGGCTAAGAATTGGATATAATAGAGTATTTGGATATTATATTGAGGTAACAAACGCATACAAAAACCAAGTACCAGAAGATAGATATATTCGTAAGCAAACACTTGCAGGAGCTGAAAGGTATGTAACAGAAGAGTTAAAAGAGATAGAAGAAAAAATACTTGGAGCAAAGGAAAAACTTGTTGATGTTGAATATGATTTATTTTGTAAGATAAGAGAAGAAGTTGCACAGCAAGTAATAAGAATACAAAAAACAGCATCTATTTTGTCAATATTAGATGTTCTATGTTCATTTGCAACAGTTGCTGTAAATAATAAATATGTAAAACCTGAAATTACAGAAGATGGTATTATTGATATAAAAAACGGTAGACATGCTGTTGTTGAAAAAGCATTAAAAGATGAGCAATTTATACCAAACGATTCATACTTAAGTAATGATAATGATAGATTCTTAATAATAACAGGACCTAATATGGCTGGTAAATCTACGTATATGAGACAGGTAGCACTGATTGTGTATATGGCACAGCTTGGATGCTTTGTATCTGCCGATAGTGCTAAGATATCTATTGTTGATAGAATATTTACAAGAATTGGCGCATCAGATGATCTGGCTATGGGACAATCTACATTTATGGTTGAGATGCAAGAGTTGTCTAATATTTTAGAGAATGCTACAAGAAATAGTTTAGTAATATTAGATGAGATAGGAAGAGGTACATCAACATATGATGGGCTAGCAATTGCATGGGCTACAGTTGAATATATTGCAGATAAAGAAAAAATAGGTGCAAAAACATTATTTGCAACACATTATCATGAACTCATTGAACTTGAAAAGAAAATAGACGGAGTAAAAAATTATTCAGTTGAAGTAAAGGAAAAAGGAGATGACGTTATTTTCTTAAGGAAAATAAAGCCTGGTGGAGCAGATGAGTCATATGGTATATATGTTGCAAAGTTAGCAGGAATCAAAAAGAGCGTTATATCACGTGCAAAAGAAATTCTAAAATATCTTGAAAATGTAGATTTAGCTAAAAAGACAATTGATGAAAAAAGGAAAAAAATAACTACAGAAGAAGTGCAAGTAGATATGTTTAATTATAAAATGGCAGAAGTAACAAGTATGCTTGAAAAAATTGATTTAGATGAGTTAACACCAAAAGATGCTTTGGAAGTATTGTATAAATTAAAAGAAAAGTTAGATTAAGCACAAATTTATTGTGCTTTTTTCTGTCTGTTGTAAAAATCATAAAAAAATAGTATAATTAGTATGAAAAAAAGGAGATTACTATGGGAGATATTGTATTATTAGATGAACAAACAATTAATAAAATAGCTGCTGGTGAAGTTGTGGATAGACCTGCATCTATAGTAAAAGAGCTAGTTGAAAATTCAATAGATGCAAAAGCTACTTCTATTAGTATAGAGATACGAAAAGGCGGAGTTAGCTATATTAAAATTGTCGATAATGGAACTGGGTTTAAAGCTGATGATATAGATTTAGCTTTTGAGCGTCATGCTACAAGTAAAATAAGAAAAGAAGAAGATTTGAGCAGAATAACATCAATGGGATTTAGAGGTGAGGCGCTAGCATCTGTTGCAGCCATATCTAAAATAACACTTACTACTAAAAATATTAATGAAGATATTGGAACAAAAGTAAGAGTTGAAGCTGGAAATATAGTTGAAAAACAGGAAGTGCCAGCTGTTGATGGTACACAAATTGAAATACGAGATGTTTTTTATAATGTACCTGCACGTTTTAAATTTTTAAAGAAAGATTATACAGAAGCAGGGTATATAGAAGATGTCGTAACAAGAATTGCTTTATCTAATCCTTATATAAGCTTTAGATATATAAATAACGGAAAAACAATAATTCAGACTTCTGGAACAGGAAATTTACGTGATACTATTTATGATATATTTGGAAAAGAAATATATAATGCTGTAGTTCCAATAGAATATGAAATGGATGATATGAGAGTTACTGGAATGATTGGACTCCCTTCTATTTCTAGATCTACAAGAATGCATCAGTATACATTTATAAATACTAGATATGTAAAAGATAAAACAATATCAACAGCAATAGATAAGGCATGTGAGCAGAAATTTGCTATAAATAAACATCCATTTATTGTGTGTGATTTAAAGGTGAATCCAGCATATATAGATGTTAACGTGCATCCAGCAAAATTAGAAGTAAAATTTTCTGATGAATCTAAAGTTTTTGATATAATATATCATGCTGTAAGAAGTGCTTTGGAGAAGAATAATAAAGAGACAAGTCCTTTTTCTATTGTAAAGGAAGAGCAAAAGGTTGAGCAGATATCAAAAGATTTAATTAATAATGGAGTAATTCAAAAAGAAGAGAAAAAGTTCGATTTTGAGGCTGCAACTAAAAAATTATATAATAAACCTATTGAACAAAGTAATAGTAATAGTTTAATAGAAAGTTTAAATGAAAAGATTGGAGATATCAATGCAGAAGTATTAGAAGAAAATAAGAAAGAAAATGAAGTTGTGGACAATGTGGAAAAGCAAGATAATATTTCACAAGATACTCAATCTGAAGAACAGCAAGTGGAGTTAGAAGAAAAACCAAAATTTGAAACTGAAACATATGAAGAAAAGCCTGAAATGTTACAAGATGAGAAAGAACCTATATTATATAAATATATTGGAAATGTATTTGATACATATATAATTATCCAAATAGAAGATAAAATGTATATAATTGATCAACACGCTGCACATGAAAGATTATTATATGAACAAATAAAAGAAGCATATTATTCTAAAGATAGGCAAACTCAACTATTACTTATACCAATTCTTGTAAAATTATCTACAAAAGAAATGGATATTGTATTAAATAATAAAGAAATGTTTGAAAAAAGTGGATTTATGATTGAAGAATTTGGTGATGATACAATAAAAATATCGGGAGTGCCAAATATAGGATATGATATAGACTATAAGTCAATGTTTAGAGATATTATAGAAGAGATGATGGGTGCAAGCAAAACTGAAAAATCAGAAAAAGAGTTTAGATTTTTAGCAACTCTTGCTTGTAAAGCTGCAGTAAAAGGAAATATGAAGCTAGATACAAAGGAACAGATAAGTCTTATAGATCAAATGGTTAAGTTAGATAATCCATTTACTTGTCCTCATGGAAGACCAACAGCTTATCCTATTTCCAAATATGAAATAGAAAGAAGATTTTTAAGAAAATAGGTGAATAAAGTGGAGAAAATAATTTGTATAGTAGGACCAACTGCTTCAGGAAAAACAGGTCTTGCAATAGAGCTTGCAAAAAAAATAAATGCTGAGATAATATCTGCTGATTCTATGCAAATATATAAAGGATTAGACGTGGGTACTGCAAAAGTTACAAAAGAGGAAGCACAAGGAATAACTCATCATATGATAGACATATGTAATCCTCAGGATAAATTTAGCGTTGCAGATTTTAAACGTATGTGCTATGATAAGATTGAAGATATTATAAAAAGAGGAAAAAAGGTAATTATTGCTGGCGGGACAGGACTATATGTTAATGCCGTTGTTTATGATATGAACTTTGAAGATGAACAGATAGATATGAATTATAGAAAAGAACTTGAAGATATAGCTGACAAAAAAGGAAATGAATATTTGTATAACATGCTAATTGAGATAGATAAAGAGGCTGCTCAAAAAATTCATATGAATAATGTTAAAAGAGTAATTAGAGCATTAGAAATGGCACATAAAACTAATATTTTAAAGTCTGAACATATTAGAAGAGAAAAGGATAGGTTAGAGAAAAGTAGTCCTAAATATGAATTTATTGTGTTTTGTATTGAACAAGATAGAGAATATTTATATAATAGAATAAATCTTAGAGTAGATTTAATGGTAAAAGATGGAATAGTGGAAGAAGCGAAAAAAGTATATGATATGAAATTACCTAAAGATAGTACATGTATGCAAGCCATAGGATATAAGGAGTTTTTCCCATATTTTGAAGGTAAGATTACATTACAAGACGCAATAGATGAGTTAAAAAAGCAAACTAGACATTATGCAAAAAGGCAAATGACATGGTTTAATAACAAGTTAAATGTTATAAAACTAGATGGAAGTAAGAAAAAAGAAGAACTAGTAAAAGAAATTATTGATTATATATAAATAGCTAGGAGATACATATGAGTAAAATAATTGACTTTTTAAAGTCTAACATGAAAACAATTATTATAATAATACTTATTTTTTGTTTTTTGATTTTATTTTTAAATAAGGATAGCTTTAAAAAGAAAACAACTTATACTGTTGTAAATGGAACGATTGAACAGTCTCAAGAAACAAATTTATATGTATTAAAAAATGAAAGCTTAGTAGATTATGATACAACTCAAGCTGTTACTGCTATAGTGGATCAAGGAAATAGAGCTTCAAAAAATGAGGCTATAGCAACATATAAAAGTGATAGTTATGATGATTATCAAAATCAAATAGCTCAAATAGATAAACAAATTCAGACTTTGGTAAAGGATTTGCCACCGATTTATTCTGCAGACATTTCTAACATAGATAATGAAATATTAAAGTACTTTATTGAAGTACAGAATACTACATCATATCTTAAAATGCAAGAATATAAGTCTAAGTTGGATGAATTAGCATATAAAAAGATAACAGTACTTGCTAATTCGACACCAGATAGCTCTGCTATACGTGATTTGGTCAGTCAAAGAGAGAATCTAGTTTCCATGAGTAAAGAATCTTCAAATACTATTTGGGCTCCAATTTCAGGACTTGTGACATATAAGATAGATGGTCTTGAAAATATATATGATTATGCAAGTATTGAAGAGTATGATGTGGATGATTTCGAGAATATAATAACTAAATATGATGGAACTATAGATAGTGAGTTTGGAATAAAAATTGTAGATAATTATGATGTATACTTTTTAATAAAGACTAAAAGAAGTGACGATGATCAATATATAATTGAAGGAGATAGCTATAATATTAGAATATCTGATTTAGAAAATAAGAGCATAAGAGCTGATTTAGTAAAAAATATTCAAACTGATGAATATAACTATTCTTTATTTGAATTGGATAATGAAATTGATGATATAATTGATTATAGAAAATTGTCATGTGAGGTAGTATGGAATACTTTTTCTGGAATGGCAATTCCAATAGATGCAATTTACACTAATGAAGAAAAAGGATATCATTATGTGTTAATGGTATATGGTGCTGAGTATGTAGAAGTTCCAATAAATATATTGCAAAGTAGTGATAGTATTGCAATAGTAGATAATTTGTCTCAAGAAGAGCTAGATAATATTGGATATGATAGGGGATTTATATTAGAATTATATGATGAACTTATAATACAATAAAAGTAAAAGGAGCAATTAATAGAAATTGCTCCTTTTGGTATATGTTTTGCCACTTATAGAATCTTTATATAGCTTTAGATCTCCTTCTTTGCTTACATCAAATACCTTTTTTTGATCTCCAAGTATTAAAAGAGTTTGATATAGTTCATATTTACTGAATTTATCAGAGTCTAAAATATCATTTATGCTTTTTTCATAATAAAATTCACGAGAATTTTGTACTAATAATGGTTTGTCTAAAATTTTATTATAAGCCGATAAGTTTTCTTGTAAAATAGATGAACAAATAATGGCTTCTGGGAGCTCATAGTCTCCAATAGTATACTCAGATATATCACAATAAAAGTTATCAATAAGTGGTGTATCTTCACATATTTTATTATATATTACTATGTTTAAACTATTTGGTATTACTCTGATGCATTCATAATTTTCATCTGTATATAAATCAGAATCTTTTGGTGAAAGAAAAGCCAAGATTCCTCTTTTTTCTGTATTTTGTAACTTAAGAATTTTATTACTATATTCAGAGAGTTTAATTCCATATTTTAGACAAGTGTCAACATTATCCTTATTGATATATATATATAAGTCTTGCACTTTATATCACTCCTAAGTTCTTTTATTATAACATATATATTTCAAAAAGTTAATAATATTAAATAAATCGAAAAAAAAAGAAGCTGTTGCTTCTTATTTTGTTGTGCTTCCAAATCCACCAATGCGAATACCTTCAGCATTATCATTATCAGCTATTAGATATTTTTGAAAAATGGCTTGTCCTATGCATTCACCTTTTTTTATTAATATATCTTCATCTTTTATATTATAGAAAGAAAACATAAAGTGTCCATCATTATCTGGATTTCCATAATAATCTTTATCTATTACACCAACACTATTTGCCATAATAAGACCTTTTTTCTTAGGATTAGAACTTCTATTATATAAAAGAAGCACTTCATCATCTTGCATATATGCTTTTAGCCCTGTTTTTATTAATGTAGGTGTACTTTGTTTTTTTATACTAGTAACAATTGTATCTTCTGCAGCTTCTATATCGTATCCTGCAGAGTATTTAGTTTTTCTTTCAGGAAGATTAATTTGTTTATCTTCAAATCCTTTTGCAACTTCAAATCCTCTTAATTTCATTTTGCCCTCCTTAATTACAAGTTTAAGTATATCATATACAAGTACGTTTTTAAATAGTAAACTAATAAAAAACACTTTAAAAATATAAAATTTTTTAAAGTGTTTTTTTATATTAATGTATATTTTCAAGTCTTGCAATACGTTCAGACAATGGGGGATGTGTAGAAAAAATATCAGTTTTTTCTCTTTTCTTTTTATCCGGTTCATTTATATACATATGAGCTGTTGCATTACTTATATTTTTCATACTAGATTCATCAGCTTGTAATTTTTTTAATGCTGATATCAACCCTTTGGGATTTCTAGTAAATTCAACTGCTGTTGCATCTGCTAAGTATTCTCTTTTTCTAGATACAGCAAGCTGAATTAGTTTAGTAAATAATGGGGATAGTAAAAGAAAAATTAATCCTACAATCATTATAATTGCATCTAGTGGTCCACTTTCTCTATCATCGTCAGAATGTCTTCTTCTAAAAAATCCAAATCTTAATACAAAATCAGCAACCATAACAACAAATCCTGCAAAAACAGATATTACAGTTGACAGTAAAATATCATAATTTTTAATATGGGATAACTCATGTGCCATAACGCCTTCTAATTCATATTTATCCATTTTTTCTATTATACCAGTAGTAAAACAAATTACAGCATTTTGTGGATTTCTACCAGTAGCAAAAGCATTAGGAGATGGATCATTTATTATATATAATTTTGGCTTAGGTAGTCCAGAAGAAATGCATAATCCATCTAATATACTACTAAGTAATTTATCTTGCTCTTCATTTGCGGGTCTAGCTCCATTCATAGCGAGTACCATTTTATCACAATTATAATATGATATTAAACAACTTACTGATGAAAAAGCTAAAGCTATAATTATAGAGTATGGTCCTAAATTCATATAATAACATACAAAGTATATTATTAGAGTCACTATAAACAAGAAACCTAATATTATGGCATACGATTCAATTTTGTTATCTCTTACTGCTTTTAAAATCATAAATATTCCTTATTAAATTAAAATTGTATTTTTACAGGATTTTTTTCAGTTTCATCGATTTGGAAAAATGCTTCTTCTTTAAATCCAAGCATTCCTGCAATTAAGTTAGTTGGAAACTTCATTATTGCTGTATTGTACATTTGAACTGTATCGTTATAAAATTGTCTAGAGTATGCAATTTTATCCTCTGTTCCAGAAAGCTCTGTTTGTAAAGCCATAAAATTCTCATTTGCTTTTAAATCAGGATATGATTCAGATAAAGCAAATAAATTTTTTAAAGTTTGATTTAATTGATTATTAGCAGAAGCTTTATCTTCAACACTAGTTGCAGAAACATAACTATTTCTTGCCTTGATTACTTCATCAAGAGTTGATTGCTCATGATTTGCATATCCTTTTACAGTTTCTACTAAGTTTGGGATTAAATCAAATCTTCTTTTTAATTGTGTATCAATTTGTGCCCAAGCATTTTTTACTCTCATTTTTAAAGATACTAGATTGTTATACATTCCTATAATAGCTAATATGATTACTACTATGATTATAACTACAATTAATATCCACATAAAACATACCTCCTTATATTATAATGTGCTAAAAATATTTTATCATTTATTTAATTTATTTGCAATAAAAAACACAGAACAATCACATAGATATTAACTTAATATAAGTATATTAAAGTTGTAAGAAAATTAGTAATTAATCGGGTAATAATATTTTGTGCTAATATATATGATGCATAAAGAATTTGACAAAGAATATATTATATAGTATAATAAGCTTGTTAAATAATCTTAGGAGGAATTTTTGTGGAAGAAGATAAAGCATATATAATTAGAAAGGTACTTACAGTTGTAAGTCTTGTCCTTATATTTGCTACAGCAGGATTACTTGCGATAACAACTCAACTTAAGACAGTAACATTTAATTATTATGGTGATGTAAAAAGTATTAAAACTTTAGCTAGCTCAGTAGAAGCGTTTTTATTTCAAAATAATATATTTGTAGATGAAGATGCTTTAGTGGAGCCATCAAAAGATTCAAGATTAGTAAACGGAATGACAATAGCTATTTCGGATACTAGTGAAAGTACTTTTGATGTTGAGAGCATTAGAGAGTCATATTCTCCAATAATTGCTAGTGTAAAAGAAGAAATACAAACAATACCATTTGAAGAAGAAACAGTAAATAATGAAGAAGTGGATTCTGGAACAACACAAGTATTGCAAGAAGGTGTTGAAGGATCTAAATCAATAAGTTATATAGTAAAATCAACAAAAGATAAAGTAATTCAAAAAGATGAAATAGGATCAGAAATATTAGCTCAAGCGCAAAATAGAGTAGTTGAAGTAGGAACTAAAGTAACCGTTTCAAGAAGTGAAGTAGTTACATCCATAAGTACTCAAGTTGTGGACGGTGGCTTTGTAGCTTATAATATATCATTACCAGTAGAATATCAACAATATGCATATAATTTGTGTAAAAGATATGGTATAGATTATCCATTATTTATTGCACTTATGTATAGAGAAAGTGGATTTAATGCAAGTGTAATTGGTGCTGGAGGATATGCATATGGGCTTTGTCAAATAGGTATATCAAATTATTCTAATTTAAATGCTAAGCTTGGAATAACTGATTTATTAGATCCATATGATAATATGACAGCAGGGGCATATATGCTTAATTTGTATATGCAAATTGCTGCAACTAAAGTATCAGATGAGCAGACTAAAATAGTATATGCACTAAACTCATACAATATGGGAGAAAGTGGGTATTATAATAATTGTTTTAGTCAGGGAATAATAGATAGAGCATATAGTAATAATATACTTTCGACTAGGGAAAGATTGATTAATACTGGTGGAATATAAAGATGTTAAAAGAGAATAGCATATGCTATTCTTTTTGTTTTTTGAAAGGAAAATAATAATGAATACTTTAAGTAAAACAAAAAAAATAATCAATAAATTTGATATAAAAGCAAATAAAAGATATGGTCAGAATTTTTTAATAGATGATGATATATTACAACATATTGTGCGCGCTGCTGATATAACCATAGAAGATTTAGTAGTTGAGATAGGACCAGGACTTGGTAACCTTACTGAATATATATTAGATTCAGCTGGTTATACTTTACTCATTGAAATAGATAAAAAAATGATAGATATTTTAAATGATAGATTTAAAGAATATAATAATTATATGCTATTAAATGAAGATATTTTAAAGGTAGATATAGACAAAATTGCAAATGAGATAGAGATAAAACAAAATACTAAATATAAAAGAGTAAAAGTTGTTGCAAATTTACCATATTATATAACAACACCTATTATATTTAAATTATTACAAGATGAAAATAATATATCAGATATAACAGTTATGGTACAAAAGGAAGTAGCTCAAAGAATGGTTGCACATACTAATACTAAGGATTATGGAATTCTTACATTAATGGTGGAGTATTTTTGTGATGCTAAAATAGAAATTGATGTACCAAAATCTAGCTTTATACCAGAGCCTAATGTTACATCTGCTGTAATATGTTTAAAGAAAAACAGAAAATATAGTGTTAAAAGTGAAAAGTTATTATTTGAATTAATACATAAAGCTTTTGCACAAAGAAGAAAGAAAATGATTAATTCATTAGAATCGAATAAATTTAATAATATGACTAAAAAGGAAATAGAACAATTATTTACTAAATGCAATATAGATATTAATGTTAGAGCTGAACAATTAGATTTAAAGCAATATATAGATATTATAAATAATATGTAAGTGGTATTTTGAAAAGAGGTAGTATATGAAATCAAATAATTTTAAATATATAGCACATAGAGGAATTTTTAATAAGGAAGATATACCAGAAAATTCTATGGTTGCTTTTGAAAATGCACTAAGAAAGGGTTATGCTATTGAAATAGATGTAAATATGACAAAAGATGGATATATAGTCGTATTTCACGATAATAGTTTAAAGAGAATGACTGGAATAAAAAATGATATTACAACTTTAACATTAAGTGAAGTAAGAAAACTAAAACTTCTTGGAACAGAAAATAAAATTCCAACATTTGAGGAGGTATTACTTCTAGTATCAGGAAAGGTGCCAATATTAATAGAAGTCAAACCGAATGTTAAATATAAGGAATTAATTGAAAAATTAATTAATATATTAAACAAGTATAATGGAAAATATAGTATACAGTCTTTTGATCCAAGAATTGTTTATTGGTTAAAAAAGAATACGCCACATATATTAAGAGGACAGATTTCTAGTAAAAATATTAGAGAAGTAAAATCAAGAATTTTAAAAATAGTTTTAGGAAAAATGGTATTTAATGTTATTACTAAACCAAACTTTATATCTTACCAATATCTAAGTATTGATAAAAAATTTTATCAAAAGCAAAAAAGAAAAAATAGAGATGTAATCGCATGGACACTAAGAAGTAAAGAAGAATATGAGAAGATAAAAGATTGTTGTGACATGGTGATATTTGAAAATGAGAGTACCATACAGTAATATAATTTAGAATGTACTATAAATGTTAGAGAATTGTTATAATGTTTATGGTACATTTTTTATTTTGTTTAATTATATTTATAAAAAAATTACAAATAAATTAATATTTAGAAATTTATTGACACTAAAAATTTTATACTATATAATGAAGTCAGTTGTTAACGAATATGAGCTAAATAAATATTTGCTTGGTTTCCTAAATTTAAATTTAAGGAGGGATTGTTATGAAGAAATATAACAAAAAACTTATTGCAAATTTAACAAATAAACAGCTCACGTTAAAGCAACTCGGGATTTCAATGGAAGATATTATCTATCTAAAGGACATAGGATATAATATAAAAGATCAATATGATCCAAGAGTTAAAGACTATGTATATTATATAGTTCCTCGAGGTGATATGGCCTATATAAAAATATCTGATTTGCCAGCTAAAGGTCAGGAGGTAAAATTAAAACTTTTGGAAATTTCAGATTTACATGCTGGATGCAAGAATTTTGATAAAAAAGGATTAGATAAAACTCTTCTTGAAGCAAAAAAAAGAGGCGTTGAGTTTGTTCACATCTCAGGTGATTTACTTGACGGTTTTGGAGTGTATAGGGGACAAGAAAATAATTTAAAGAATAATAGAGCAATTGATCAAGTGTCTGAACTTATGTCTATTCTTGAAAAGTATGACTTATGGTATATTACATCTGTTGGAAATCATGACCAATCTTTTTGCATGAAGGGAGGACTTGACCCTATAAAATACTTAGAGGCGAAAATGGCAAAAAGCGGAAAAAGGTTTACTTATTTAAATGCTTATGAAGGAAACATTATACATGCAGGTATAGTTTTTAGATTAATTCATCTTCAAGGTGGCGCAGCAAGAGCAGCATCATATAAGGTACAAGTTTATCTTTCTAGAGTGTTTGAAAGTAATTTAAATGATGTGTATATTGGTGGAAGATGTTATAATTTAAGAAGTATACAAGCGGGACATTTTCATACAACATACTCATTATCTATAAGTGGTGTAACTATTATTATGCCAGGTAACTTTCAACATGATGGAGATCTAGAAAAGCGTATGGGAATTACTGGGAAAACAGGCGGAGTATTTAGAGAGCTTACAATAGTTGGCGACAAAATAGTAAGAGAAAAAATAGAATTTTATCGTCCATGGCAAAAGGAGGTGTAGTTATATGAAAGAAGATTTTTTAACCTCACAAAAAGCAACTAATGCACTTTCTAAAATGCGCTTAAAGGAGTGTACATTAAAAGAATTAGAGCTAACAAAAGAAGAAATTGAAGAATTAATTGGAGCAACTGGAAATATAAAGTATAATAGTAATAATAAAACATATTATATAACTAAATTTAATGAGAAAAACTATGAAATAATTTCTTTTGCAAGTAAAGAGAAAGTAACAGAAAAATGGCTAGAGCTAAGCGATATATATTTTGGTAGTACATTTTGTGACTATGGTACATTAAAATATATGTTAGACTTAGCAAAAGAACGTGGCTATCAAAATGTTCATATATCTGGTGACTTATGTGCGGGACATCCAAGCTATAAAAAGCAAGATTTATATTTGACAGCTAAAACAGCACAAGATCAGGCTCAGATTGCTATAGATTTATTTTCAAAATATCCAGAATTTAAATATTATTGTATAAATGGAGAAAGGGATATTTCTTTTGAAAAAAGTGATTCAATAAATCCTATTATTCTTGTACAAAGAGGCTTAAATGAAAAGGGAATAGAGTTTCATCATATAAATGAAATTGTAGCAAATCTTGTAATAAGAGGAGTTGTAAAAAGATTACAACATGGAACTGGTAAACTTGCATACACTAAATCTTATAAAATAGAAAAAGAAATGTGGCAGCAATTTGAAAATATGTCGGATAATGTTATTATTAAAAACAGAAATTATAATATCCGTTTCGTACAGTTTGGTCATTATCATGTTAATTGTTTACAAGAACTTGGTGGTATTATGATAACTTCTACATCTGGTATGGTGTTTGATAGTAAAGGTCTTTTAAATGAAAATACTAGCTATCCTTCGGCTAAATTTTCTGAGACTGTTATTTGTAAAGGAAAAGTTCTTAAATTTGTTACTGAGAATGTGACTAGTGCTAAAAATGTTATAATGTAAAATTAAAAGCTTGAAAATTTAATATTTTCAGGCTTTTTTCATATATAAAAAATATTAACATATTATTAGTTAGGGGGGAGATAATATGGAATATGATTTTTTGCTTAATAAACTAGAAGAAGTTGCCAAAATTTCTTATCCTAAAATAAATGTAGAAAAGAAAAATATTATATTAGCCAATATAATATTAGACGATTTTTCAGGAAAAGTTAGTGAACTTACTGCTGTTTTAAAGTATGTTTATCAAAATATAAATTTAAAAGATAAGGATATAGCAAAAATAATTGGTAAAATATCTATTGTAGAAATGCATCATTTAGAAATATTGGGAACAATAATAAATCAATTAGGTATGAAATCTTGTTATATATCTAGTAATCATTGTACTTTTTGGGATGCCAGTAATGTTTATTATCAAATAGATGATATAAGAGATGTACTTAAAAATAATATTATTCAAGAACAGGATGCAATAACTCAATATAGAAATTTAATTTGTAAAACTTATGATACTAATATAATTGATAATATAAAAAGAATAATAATTGATGAGAAAGTTCATAAAGAGATTTTTGAAGATTTACTTAAAAGGCAAATAAATAAAGTATTGTGAATTTTTATTCACAATACTGAAATTAATTGAATTTATTATATAAAAATAATATAATATACATATGAAGAAATTTTTAACAAAAAGAAATATTATTATTTTTATAATTTTAATTATAATACTTTTATTAATAGTTACTACATTTCTAATATACAAAAAGGATATAGAAATAAACTTATCAAATATACAAATAGAAATAAACAATAATGAAGAAGAGACATTTTCTATAGCAGAGTATGGATGGACATGGCAATATGATACGCCAGAAAATCATGGTTTAGACAGTTCAGCTTTAAATTCATTATATAGTAGATATGATTTTACACAGGTGTATTCTACTGTAATAGTAAAAGATGATAATATTATAAGTGAATATTATAAAGATGGGTATGATAAAAATAGCACTTTTACTTTACAGTCTTGTTCAAAAAGTATTACAAGTTCATTAATTGGAATTGCTATAGATAAGGGATATATCAAAGATGTAAATGTACATATTTCAGAATACTTTCCGCAAATAGAGAATTCTAATAATGAATATCTAAAAGATATTACAATATGGCATCTACTTACTCACACATCAGGACTTAATATTAGTGATGATGCAATTTGGTATGAATGGCGTTCTTCGGATAATTGGGTGGATTTTGCTCTTAATCAACCAAGTATAGCTGCTCCAGGAGAGGTGTTTGATTATTCAACTGCTGGTACACATTTGCTTGCAGCAATACTTGAAAAAGCAACAGGAATGTCAGCATATGAATTTGGTAAAGCCAACTTATTTGATTTAATTGGAATGAACAGTGTACAGTGTGAAACTGATCCTCAAGGAATATGCGATGGTGGAAATGGTTTTTCTATGACTGCATATGATATGGCAAAATTTGGAAGATTATACCTTAATGGTGGAGAATGGGAAGGAAATCAAATTATATCTAAAGAATATATAGAAGAATCTACAAGAATTCAATTTGATAGATCATCTGGATATGCAGATTATGGATATCAATGGTGGATAGATGAATATGGACAAAATGGTTATACCGCTTTTTGGGCACAAGGTTTTGGTGGACAATATATTTATGTAGTACCACAACTAGATTTAATAGTAGTATTTACAAGTAATAGAAATAATGCTATTAATTACCAAGGAAGAGATAGTATCTATTGGAATTTTATGGATGATTTAGTGGATATATGTAATTAGATTAAGAGGTGATATATTGAAATATTTAAATTTGGATAATGTAAAGGATCTAAGAAAAAATATAGGATTTCATTTTACAAATAGAGATAAATCAACTATAAATAAGATATTAAAAGAAGGAATAGTACCTAAGATGGGAGCAAATTCATCAAATAGCGAATCTAAAGAAGCAATTGATAAAGTATTTTTCTCATATGGGATGCAAGGTACAATAAAATTATTTAATACTTTTATTAATCTTTATAGAACAGCTAATATAGGCTTTTTTGAAGCAGACGAACATAGAAAATGTATACCAAATTCTGCTTTAAATAAAAGAAAAGATGATAGATTATCTACATTAGAAGCTTTTGAGGCTACTAGACAGTATATGGATGATAAAGTTTATTTGGTGTTTAAAGCAGAGCCTACAATTTATCAAAGAGATATTACAGATGAGCAATTGGAAAAAATAAATGAAGATATTAATAATAGTAGTGAAAAAAATAGAATATCAGAAATTGATGACC
>CALXBV010000020.1 GCA_944386635.1 uncultured Clostridia bacterium | reverse complement strand
AAATCTGCTATAGTAAAGTCAGTTATTCTTGATTTACTAGCAAATACACAAGAATAACATGATGGTCTATTAATCATTTCTTTTACAAAAGCATTGAAAAATGTATTTTCCTCAATCTTATTACTATCATTAAAAACAATTATAGGTGTCTGATTTCTCCATCCATTTTCTTTACTTCTAAATTTTATATCTTTTACTTTTTTAGAATATTTTTTTTCTAAATTTTCTTTATATAACTTAAATACTTTAGGTGAAGGATTAGCATGACATAGTATATCACAAAGTATTAATTTATCATATTCTTTACCAAGATAACTTTTTAATCCACTTATTTGGCAAGCAGTTCCTGTATATAATACTACTCGTCCATCTTTTAAAAACTTCTCAACTTCTTTATATGTATTTTTTAAATCACTTCTTACATATTTAGAGCCACAAAACTGTTTACAATCTTCTAAAGTTTCAGCATATTTGTGAATTACATTTAAATCCTCATCGTATGTAACACCAAATACTACACCTTTATTTTCAATCACATATTTTGCTAATATATAGAACATACCACCAGAAGCAGCATTTTTCAATTCTTTTTCATTATTATTAATAGCTATGTATGCATCAGATTTTTGTTCACTTTTATTAAAATTAGAGCAAACCTTTTCACATAATCCACAATTAATACATTTATATTTATTTATATGTGGATATAGAAATCCTTCACCATCTTCTACCATTTCAATCGCATTTTTTGGGCATTTCAAAGCACAAGTCCCACAACCATTACATAGTTCTTTTTTTCCAGTATTAAAATAGTTTTCCATAGTATTTCTCCTTATTTTCTTTTCAATATCATTTTAAAAATCTTATTAAGATTTTTTCTATTTATAACATAAGCATATACAACAGCAATAGCTAGTCCAATTACATATAAAATCATATTATTTGAATAGAATGCTATAAGTATTGGTATTAAAACTAATACCGTAGATATAATAAATGTTCTATCAATTCTTATTTCAAAATATTTCTTTTTTAAGTCATGTAATCTATATATGGACATTACAAAATAGGCAGTTAATGTAGCAATTGAAGCTGCATATAATCCTATAAATCTAATTAAGCATAAATTAACAACAATATTAATTATTGCAGAAACTATAGATGTATTAGCAATAGCTTTAGTATTTTTCTTTGCAACATATATTGTGCTTATAAGTCCCACAACCACATTGAATATTGATCCAATCATCATAATAGGAACTTGATTATATCCATCTGCAAATTTATCATCTATCATTAATGGATATACAAATGGCATACATGCAATAATTCCTACACCCATTGCAGTAAAAAATCTTAACATCATATTTGTCATTTTATTTAAGAATTCTTTAGCATCAGAATCATCAATATGTAATGAAACCATTTCAGTCCAACTTAAATTAAAAATATTATACAAAGTTATAAAAACACTAGCAAATTTATGTGCAGCCGATAAAATACCATTTTGTGCTACACCTAAAATTCCTGATACTATAACTCTATCTGATGCACTAAAAACCCACCAAGATATTGCATTAGGAATTAACGGTAATGAGTATTTCCATAATTTCATTAATACTGATTTTTTAAATTCAGATACACTAATATATTTATATAATTTTAAAGCAAAAATATTATATATAGTACAAATTATCTGACCTAACATATTAGCCATTAACATTCCATAAGCCCCAAATTTAAATACTACTAAAAATAATATATTAAATATTATAGTAGAAAACGCAGATAAAAAACTACCTATTGCATAATGAGTATTTTTTCCTAAACCTCTTGCCATTTGTTGAGTCAAAGAAGCAAATATATATGCTATAACATTAGTAGCCAAAAAATATTTGTATTGATTTTCAAAAAATGGAGATATTAGAAAAAATATACCAATATAAACAATACATTGTAATATTACTGAAAATATACCAGTAGAAATTATCTTCTTCTTTGCATCTTCATTTTCTCTATTATCAATTAAATTTCTAAATACTGCCTGCTCAACCTGAAAAGTTACTATTGGTAACAATAAAGAAACCAATGTATTTAATAAATCAACTGTTCCATATTCTTCAGTAGATAATATAGCAGTATAAAGTGGAAGTAAAAAGAATGTTATAAGTTGTGTACATATCTTTCCTATTGTTATGATTAAAGTATTTTTAAATAATATTTTTTCTCTACTCATTTTTATTCCTCTTCTAAGTCAAAACAAATTTTCTTTAAATTACTCATTGAAGCTTGTCTACATTCTTCCATTTTTTTATTTACCTTATTCCAATCTATTTTCTTATCAACATTATCGTTTTTAGCATTAACTATTAATCTTTCTCTTAAATTAAAAGTATCAAGCATATTCTCTAATCTACTATTTCCGGTAGCTGGTTCACGTTGCAATTCTATAAAAAAATCCTTATTTAAATTAATAGAAAAAGCCAAGCCATGAAAAGAATTAGTTATTATATACTTAGCATTTAAAAAATATCCTAACCATTCATCTGGTGAAACAGAATACTTATATTTTGCTTTTACTCTTCTTTTTAAAGAATCAGATATATATACAATATCACAATTTTTCTTTTTAGCAAGCTCTTCAGCAAATTTAAAAGTAGTATCATTTTTTTGCATAACAAATACCAAAATGTAATCTTTTTCTTTTGGTATTTTAGCTATACTACTCCATTCTTTTTTATCTAACAATAATGTAGGATCTAAATCAACCATTACCCTTCTTTTTAATAAGCTATATACTATTTCTGCTCCTTTGGATTCTCTTACAGAAATTTGATTAAATTGAGATAATAATTTTACATATTCATCTTTTTCTTTAGATGGTATTTCATTTAAGCCAAAACTTGCAGCATAACTACACTTTTTATAATTATCCTTTACAAAATTCAAAAAATATGCTTTATCCCATTTAGTTAGTTTATAATTCCAAACTTGATCACTACCTGTTATATATTTATCAAAATCCTGTAATGTTTTTAATTGCTCATTATTTGTATATATTTTATCTGTTGTTTTAATATAATTTTTCAAAAAGAATTCAAATTTTTTATTTTTTGAAGAAAATACAGGATAATATAGTAAATCTCTAACAAATCTTTTTAAAGATTTGTTATAAAAAAATTTAAATCTATTTTCTATAATATTATCTCTATAATCTATAACTTCACTTCTAACATTTATTTTTTCTAATGCTTTTTGTAAAGCATATGTTTGTAAAACAGCTCCATAATTAACAGCTCTATGAAACGTAATTATTCCAACATTTATTTCTTTCATAATTTTATCTCCTCCATTTCCTAATAGTAATATCAAAAAAGTTTAAAATTAACCTATATACAATTTCCATATCACATATCATATAAAATTCAAACTGATGATATTTCTTTTTTTGTTTTTTAAAATTCTTATATTTCTTCAAATTATTTTTTATAGTTTCTAAATATTTAAATAAATAATCACCTTTTTTATAATTTCTGGCTATGTTTCTATATACATAAATATTATCACATATATAATTTTCAATTGCATAATTATTTAGCTCGGGATACCTATTATTTATATCTTCTAATATTTTTTTAGAAAAATATAAAATATCTAAATTATTAATTCCAAATTTTTTCTTACTTACCGAAAAATCTCTTTGCATATAATGATATAGGCCTTCATTATATACAAATACTTTTCTAGAATTTAGTATAGCATTAAATAAATAATATTTATCTTCATTAATCTTTCTATTTTCCTCAAAAGATATTTTTTCAGCTAAGTCTCTTTTTAAAAGCTTATCCCATAAACTTATACCAAAATATTTACCTTCAAAAAAGACTTGTAATGCCTCTATTGTATTAAAAATCTTCTTAGTCTTAAGAATCTTTGGATTTTCTTCTTTCCCATTCGAGAATATTTTTTTAAACCCACAAATGGCAATATCCGCATCATTTTCTTCAATATTTATAACTAAAGTTTGAACCATATTATTTTCTAAAATATCATCAGCGTCAACAAATATAATATACTCACCTGTAGAATTTTTAAAACCGTTATTTCTTGCTATACTTACGCCACTATTTTTTTGATTTATTATAATTATTCTATTATCTTTTTTCTTTAATCTTTTTACTATATCTACTGTTTTATCTTCAGAGCCATCATTAACAATTATAATTTCCAAATTTAAATAAGTTTGATTAATAATTGATAAAAGACACTCTTTAATATATCTTTCAGCATTATATGCCGGAATTATTATAGACACTTTCTTGTTCATTTTTTTTCCTTTCTCCTTTAACAGAAATCAAAGTAAATAATAAATATATTAAATAAATAGATGTATCATGAAATGGATTGCCAACTAAGCAATAAAACAAAAAATATGTTTGTATATAGAGTGACATTGAACGTAAATTTTTATTATCTTTTTCTTTTCTAAACTTTTTTATAGAAATTATATAAACATATATCATAGGAATAAATACTAGTAATAATCCAAAAAAACCAGTTTCTGACCATATTTGTAATATTTCATTATGAGTATCTAATGATACTCCCGAATAATTATTTGCAATACTATATGCATACGAAAAACAGCCAAAACCAAAGCCAATAAAAGGATTTTCTTCTATTGAATTCCATGCAAATTTATATAAATCATCTCTTCCATTTAACAAATCTTCAGTCGAGTCAGCTTGAAATCTTGACAAGACATTATTAAAAGTATCAGGAAACATAAAATATAATACTGCTATTGCCAAGCATAAAATAGTTATAATTTTAATTTTTTTTCTTAAATTCGATTTATTCAAAAATAATATAAAAATAATAGCAATTATATTTAATACTAATGTAGCACGTTTTAATGTTAAAATCAAAGCAACAACATAAAATATTATAACACCTATTTTTAGCTTTCTTTTTTTATTATTAAAAAGCATATTTGAAAATAAAACAGCTAATCCAGCACTTATAAAAAAAGCATTTAAGCCTGTAGACGCAAAAATTCCGGGATAAGAATTAGCATACACAACTAAATCATAAATTGTTTCTTGACTACCAGAATATACATTTGGAAGAATATTTTGTAAATACCATGATGGTGAAATCCAACTTATAATAGTAACAATTACTGTAATAGCACTAAAAACTATAATTGTTTTCGCTAATATATCTTTCCAATTATTCAATTCAAGTATAAAAAAAGATATGAGCATATATATTAAATATATTATTATAAATCTATTAGTGTTTTGAGGATTTATGGAATAAATTCTCGAAATAACAATTGCTATAAATATAGAAATTGATGGTAAGTATATCATTATTTTACATTTTCTTTTAACGGCAAAAGCAATAATCATAAAAATTAAAGCTATAGCTATTGTAATAATATAGCTTAATGATATTGTTTTTATAGCATTAAAATAACATGCATATAATAAAATAAATATTGATACTACTTCCAATATTTTACTAATATTACATAATTTTAATTTTTCAATTTTCTTCATTTTCTCTCCTCATGTGCAATTTTATACATTTAAATAAAAATCTTGTAATTCTTTAGCTGTATCTTCAATAAAATATTTTGCATTTTTAAATTCAGTTTCTGTATTTCTTCGTTTCAAATCACTATTTAAAATTATTTCAGCCCATTCTTTTGCAGTCTTTTTTAAAGATATAAATTTCAAACTGTCTGTAATTTTTACTTCACTAGTTATTACATCTTTAGACATAAAGCATGGTAACCCTGTAGCTTGTGCTTCTATACCAACAACAGGTAATCCTTCATATAAACTTGGCATTACAAAAACATCCATTGCCCACATCAGCTCATTTACATTTTTTCTAAACCCCATAAATAAAACATTTTTCTCTAGTTTTAATTTTCTTACTTTATTTTTAATTTCGTCTTCTTTTTCACCAGTACCAACTAACATAAGTATAGCTTTATTATTAATTTTATATATTTCATAAAAAATATCTATTAAAAAAGAATGATTTTTTTGATTAGTAAATCTACCAACATTTCCAATAATAATATTATTATCTTGAATACTTAAATCTTTTCTAATATTATTCCTTATATCATTATTTAACTTAAATTTTTTATAATCAATAGCATTATGTATAACTTTAACATTTCCTTTTCTTACTTGTCTTTCACCAAATAGCCATTTTCCAGCAACTTCTGCACATGCAAAATAATGAGTAGCATATATCTTTAATGGTATTTTAAAGATAACACCAGCAAATTTTTTTATCTTATTTTTTGTTTGAAAATCTATATTATGTGAATGAGCAATTCTAACTTTTATTCCATATTTTTTAGCATACTTTAATACTAGAAAATTTTTACTTGAAGCATGCATATGAACTACTTTATAATCATTATGATTTTTAAAGAAATTATCTAATTTTCTTATATATTTTGGAAAAGAGCTAACTCTATCTAACCATACATTATTTAATTTATATATATTACATCCTAATTCTTTTAAATCATCTTCCATTTCATATTTATTTCCATCATCTAAAAGTAGAAAATCAATTTGTACTTTATTTCTATTCATATGCTTTATATTTTCATATACAAAAGTTTGAATACCACCTCTTAAAAGTCTATCTACAAAATACAACACCTTCACTTTTTCACTCATTTTTAATCTCTCTTTCTTATTAGTTTGCCAATTTTTAATAACGGTTTATAAACTCCTGTTTTCAACAAGAATTTTCTAGCATTTCTTTCTATTTTTACTTTATACGTATCTGGAAAATATTTTCTAAATACTTCTTCCTCATCTAAATTGTTTATATCATCAAAAAATTTATCTCTTTTTTCATTAGTTTTTACTGGCTGATACATAGCTAAAAAGCCTTTTGTTGCTTTTTCAAAATCAATTTCTTCACAGTTATTATTTTTTGAAATTTCTTTTATAATTTGCTCACCTTTTTTGCTATTAGTCATTACTCTACTTGTTCCCTTATCATCATCAAAAGACTTATCAAATTTTTCTACATCAAAGCAATCCCAAATTGTAATATCACTTTCTCTATTATCCTTTTTAAATTTACATTCATAGCAAGAAGGTCTGTCACATATATTTGAAAAGAAAGCTCTTAAATATGGATCAGATTCAACTCCGCTATGATATTCTTTTTTTCTATCGTTATTTTTATTATATATACTTAAATTAGAATACTTATATCCATAATATTTATCTCTAAACATTATATATTTTATATTCTTATATTGCTTTTTTCTTAAAGTTAAGTACTTTCTCCATACTAAAGGAGAAGGAACAGCTCTACAAACAACATCTACTAAAACTAAATTATCATAATCCTTAGATAAATAATTTTTTAACCCTTCAATTTCACAAGATGTTCCACTATAACAAACATATCTATTTTTTTCCAAATTTTCTTTTACTTCTTTAAAAGTTGATTTTGGATTACTTTGAACATATTTACTATTTCTAAATTTATAAAGATCATCCTTTTTATCTATACCTTTATGAATAACATTGTAATCATCATCGAATATAGCACCATATACAATTCCACCTTTATCAATTATATATTCTGCTATTGCAGTAAAAGCTCCACCTGATGTACTCTGTCTACGTATCTTATCATCTTTATGTTGAAAAATATAAGTATGTTTTTCTTTTTTATTCTCTTTAGCATTTTTAACTGGACATACTTTTTCACATAATCCACAATTAATACACTTATCTTTTTCTATATGCGGATATAAAAATCCTTCTTCATCCTCTCTCATTTCAATACAATTTTTAGGACAAATATTAGCACAAGCTGTACACCCACAACACTCAGATTTTTTCTTTATTTCTATCATAATATTACCTCTATTTACTTAATGCATTTTTTAAAAATTCTTTTGAAGTATTTCTAAACTCCTCTAACTTCATATTTACATTTTCAAAATCTATTTTCTTTTCTATTTCTTTTTCAACATTTTCATCACCATTTATTAATCTATCTTTTAAGTTAACAATTCCAAGTAATGAATCTATTCTAGAATTAGTTGAAACTTTTGATTTATTACTGTACCTTCTAAAAGTAAAGAATTTCACATTATTAATAAGAGAAAATACTGTACCATGAAAAGAATCAGTACAAACATATTCAGCATTCCTAATCATATTAAGAAATTCAGCAGGTCCAACATCATATGGTGTTTCATCTGCAAATACATCACTATATTTTACATATTCATCTGCATGATTAAGTGACACTATTTTATATCCAGTTTTTTCCTTTAATCTTTCTGCAAATTTTCTATGCTCTATATTTTTACCCAAGAAATAGCAGAAAATATATTTGCCTTTTATAATAGGTTCTTCCTGTTGTATACTCATCCATTCATCTTTATTAAATAATAAAGTTGGATCACATACTAAAGTAGCATCTCTTCCTGTTAATTCTTTTATTATTTTCTGTCCAGCTACTTCTCTAGTTGATAAATAATTTATTCTATTTAAGAATTTTTTATAAGCTTCTTTATATTTTTCTGGAATAACTGATACACCAAAACTAGTAGAAAAAGATATTTTATTTACATCTTCAGGTACCCAATTTAATGTATAATAATCTGCAACAACATTGACTGGTAACCATAGCTGGTCACTACCAACAATTACTGAACTATAATCTTTTTCTGCTTTTTCATTTAATTCTGCATATGTTTTATATAGTTCAGTTAATCTAAATGTTTTTCTAAATTCTTCATACTTTTTATCTCTAATAGAAATGTTTTTTCCAAGATTTTTATTAATCTTTTTATCTAATTTTAATTTTATCATTCCTAATTTTGATTTAATAAATTGAAAATTAAAAACTTGTCCCATATAATATTTTTTCTTTCCATTTGAAAAATCAATATTTTTATCTATATTTATAGTTTCATTTTCTATATTCATATCATCTAATATTTTTTGTGTAGCATAAGCTTGAAGCATACTACCATAATTGTGTTTAAAATAACACGAAACTATTCCTACTTTTTTAGCCATAATTCATT
>CALXBV010000019.1 GCA_944386635.1 uncultured Clostridia bacterium | reverse complement strand
ATTATGTCAAAAATATTAGTAACAGGAGGAGCTGGCTATATTGGTACTCACACATGTGTTGAGTTATTGAATAAAGGTGAAGAGGTTGTTGTACTAGATAATTTTTCAAATAGCAATCCACAAGCTCTAGAAAATGTAAAGAAAATAACAGGAAAGAATTTTAAATTCTATCAAGGAGATATGATAGATAAAAATATATTAGAAAAGATATTTTCAGAAAATGATATCGAAGCGGTAATAGACTTTGCTGCGTATAAAGCTGTAGGGGAATCTGTACAAAAGCCAATAGAATATTATACAAATAATGTTTCAACAGTTTTAGTGTTGTTAGCTGAAATGAAAAAGCACAATGTAAAGACTTTAGTATTTTCATCATCAGCAACCGTTTATGGTGATCCAGAAGTTGTCCCAATAACAGAAGATTGTAAAGTTGGAGGTACAACAAATCCATATGGTACATCTAAACTTATGGTAGAACAAATATTACAAGATTTATATAAATCAGATAACGAATGGAATATAGCTATACTTAGATATTTTAATCCTGTAGGAGCACATGAGAGTGGCCTTATAGGTGAAGATCCAAAAGGGGTTCCTGCAAACTTAATGCCATATATTCAAAAAGTTGCGGCAGGAAAACTAAAGGAATTATCTGTATTTGGTAATGATTATAATACAAAAGATGGAACTGGTGTAAGAGACTATATTCATGTTGTAGATCTTGCAATAGGACATATAAAAGCATTAGAGAAATTAAGAAAAGATAAATCTGGAATGCATATATATAATTTAGGAACTGGTGTTGGATATAGTGTTTTAGATATGGTTAATGCATTTGAAAAAGCAAATAATGTTAAAATACCATACAAAATTGCTCCAAGAAGAGCAGGAGATATTGCAATGTGTTATTCAGATCCTAAAAAAGCAAAAGAAGAATTAGGATTTGAAGCAACAAGAACACTTGAAGATATGTGTAGGGATTCATGGAATTTTGAAAAAAATCATGACTAACATATAAACTTTAGCTTAAGATATAGTATAAAAAATATTATATTTTGAGCTTTTATTTTAAAATATTGAAAATATTATGTAAAATTAATCAAATAAAGTTAACATAGTTGACTTTATTTTTTTTATGCTATATAATTTAATTATAAGGTTTGTATAGGGGGAGATATTATGACTGTGGAAGAAATTGAGAAACAATTTAATCAGTTACAACAGGAAGTAAAGGATATAAAAGAAGAAATAGAAGTTGATGCACATATTGAGTTTATAAATTCTTTAAAAAAATATGTAAATAAATATTAATATTAGTATAGGGAGGTAAAAAAATGGCAGAAAATGAAAGAAAAGAAAAAAGTGTGGATGTAGACAATAGCACACAAAGAGAGGAAAATAGCACTATTAATGAATATAGAAAAGAAATAAATAAAGTTCAAAATGATGCAGAAAAGGGAATTAATAGTATTTTGGAAGAAGCTAGAAATAAATTAAGCGAGGCTGAATTATTTAAAGCTTTTATTGCTGAAAATCCAAATATAAATGCTAAAAGTATAGATGAATTAAGTCCAGATGATAAGTCTAAATATGAAAAATATGTAAGCGATGAAACAGATAAGTCATATGAAATCACAAAAAATGGTGTAATTCAAAAGACAAAAGAACGAATGGAAAAACTTGATGATATAGGTAAAAGGCTTGATCAGTTGCAAAAGGAGTCAGTAAGTAAATTAGAAGAATTAAAAAAAGAAAGAGACGGATTATCACCTGATGATCCAAAAAGAAAAGAATTAGATAGTCAAATTAATAGCTTGCAATCAGTAATTTCTGGTATAGGAGAAAAAGCCGAACGAGGATCTACTGGCTTAAGAGGAAAATTAGGAGCCGCATTCAATGCAAATGAAAAAGTAAAAGAAGATGCTAGAGCAGCATTAATTGATATATATGGTAAAGAGCGAGTTGAAAATGATAAAGACATTAATGATACATTAGCTCCAGCAAAAGATCAAAGTAAAGAAGAAAGAAAAAATGAGAGTGAAAAACAAAATCAAAGTAAAGAAGAATTAGAAAAAAACGGTCAAGATAATAAAAATAAGCAACAAGTTCAAGGAGAAAAAGGTAATCCACTAAATGGAGCTATACCTGCTGCGGCGGCTGCAAAAGTTGTTGCTGATGGCCTTGAAGAACAAGGAGAAAAAGCTCAAGAAATACCTGATGGAATGAAGTATTTAAATAGTTTAGGATATGATGGCTCAGTTTTAAATCCAAAAAGCTCAAGACAGTTATTAGATGCTTTTGTAAATGCTGATGAAAAAGCTCAAATAGGAATTTTAGGTGATAAAGATGCTCAAAAGAAAATATTTGAGGCTATGAAGAAAGCAAATAATAGATGGACACCAGTTTCTGCTATTAAATTTAATAAAACAAGAAGAGCACTTTTAGAAATGGCAAATGGACCTATGATGAGAAAGGCACTAGAAAGTGTAGGAAAAGATGTAGATTATAGAAATCTAGATCAAATGGGAAGCCAGTTTAAGAGTGTATTAAGAGATTATGAGGCAAATAGAACTAAAAAACAAAGAGAGATAGATGCATTACCTGATGGAGAGCAAAAATCAAAATTACAGGCGGAGTTAGATCAATTAGATAAAGAGTATGGTGCTATATCAGGAGTTAATGAATTTAGAAATATATCTAATAAAGAGTTAAATAGATTTAGAGACAGAGTAGTAAATAGAATGTCTAGTTTATTTGATAGAAGTGATATGGATAAACTTAGTCTTCCTAGTAAGAATGAAGCGATCGCTCAAGAAAATAGAGAAGCACAGTATAATAGAGCAAGAGGAATAATAGAGCAAGACAGAGATAATGGATTTAGAAAAAATATACAAAGAAATGTAAGTTCTATAGAAGAAAAAACTAATGATGAATTAAAACAAGAAGTAGAGCAAAAAGAAAAGAGTAATTTAGCTAGAGACATGAATGAGCAACAAAGAGCAAATGCCGCTAAATATTTAAATAGTAAATCAGGTGGTAGAGATAGATAAAAAATTTAAAAGTACATACTAGAAATGTATGTACTTTTTTTGTTATTATGTGTTACAATATTTATATAAAAGGAGAGATATTATGAATAAAACAGTTATTATAACAGGAGCAGCCAAAGGTATAGGTAGAGCAATAGCTAAGGACTTTGCATATGGTGGATATAATGTATGTGTAAATTATAATACATCAGAAGAACAAGCAAAAGAACTATGTCAAGAACTTGCAAAAGATGGATGTAATGTAATAATATATAAGGCAGATGTAACTAATAGACAAGAAGTAGACAAAATGGTAGACTATGTTATAGGTACTTTTGGAAATATTGATGTATTAATAAATAATGCAGGAATTAGTGAATATAAATTATTTACAGATATGACACAAGAAGATATGCAAAGAATGATCAATGTAAATATTTTAGGAACATTTAATACAACACAATCTGTTTTAAAAAAATCAATGCTTCCAAGAAAAGATGGAACAATAATTAATATTTCATCTATATGGGGAATGGTAGGTGCATCTTTAGAGGTTGCATATTCTACAACTAAAGCTGCTATAATTGGAATGAGTAAAGCACTTGCAAAAGAACTTGCACCATCTAATATAACAGTAAATGTTGTGGCACCTGGTGCTATATCTACAGATATGATAA
>CALXBV010000018.1 GCA_944386635.1 uncultured Clostridia bacterium | reverse complement strand
TACTACACATTCTACTTCTGAACTCCAACCTTCTGTATCAGTACTAACACAACCTGTTAAATTGATTAATGATACTACTAATAAAATTCCTAAAATTACTTTTTTCATATTATTTATTCTCCTTTATCTATATCTAAAGACAACTTGTTTATAATTTCATATATATCTATTAAGTCTTTGTTATAGTCTCCGTCTATAAAGTCGTAACTTTTTTCTAATAATTCTAGAGATTCTTTTCTTGCTTTTTCACTTGCTTCTAACTTCATTTTTAATATATTAACTTGTGTATAATCCGTATGTTGACTTTGCATATCCTTTAATTGATTATTCTTTTCTACAATTAAATCTTTTAGTTGTTGGTTTTCCTCTATTAATTTTTCTATAAAAGCACCAATAAGTTTTGCTTCTTCAACAGGAACATTATTTTTAAATAAAATGGCTGATACCATTAACATTTCTTTTTTATATTCTTCCATCACTTATCACTCCTACATCTTCATATTCAGTTATCTTCCCACATAGTTCACAGAATTCTTTTCCATTATCATCAGTTATTTTTAAAGTTCTATTTTTACAATGAGGACAAATTGTTGCATCTCTATCTTTTTTATGTTCTTTTATGTATTTTCTTCTCTGTTCCCTATTAAAATTATGTATAGCTAAGATTCCGTTAAATGTTCCATATTGTTCTGATAACATTTTTAATCTCATTTCTTCAAATTCTTCTCCACTCATTATTTCTACCTCTTTTCTATTTTATTTAATATTTCTTTATAAACTTCAACTGGTTGCTTTATAAAAAATTCAGGATTTATATATTGTGCAACTATATTCCCTTGCTCATCACATCTGTTTACTCTCAAATTAGGTGTATATTCTTTTATTTTTTCTTTTAAATACTCTATTAATTCTTGTTTTTCTTTTTCTGACTTATCTATTTTACATTGCAAGCAATAATTCCTATTTTGTTCATCTCTATACTGACCTTTTAGTTGGCTATTAAGCTGCCTAAGGTCTTTTATTGTCTTATTATAATTCATTTATTCCACCTCATATTTCACACTTTCAAATTGTTCTTTTGTTACTATTGATTTAATATCTTCAATATAATTGTTTTTATTACAATCAATATAAGGTACTCTTCTAGCATTTTTATTATTCATTACCACATCATCGAAAGCATAATCTATATCTTTTACTAAATAACCATTAACATAATCTCCTACTTCTATTAAATCTATTATGTTTTCACTTACTTTTAATACATTCTTTTTTGATATCCATTTAACATTATGAATATCTTTATCTACAACTATCGAACCATATCTTGTATCCTTTGGTAAGTCTATAATTTTTCTAATATATTGGACTCCTTTTTTATCTTTACTTCTTATGTAGTTTCCTACTTTTAACTCTTTCATATTTCCTCCTATTCCTCTGGCATTTCATAAACAAATGTGTTATTTATGTTCCTTACGTCGCCATTTCCTTCTGCTTTAATATATTCGTTACCAGTATTTAAAAAATCAGCTACCTTTTGTGTATTATCATCTATTCTTATTACATATTTTGGAATTAGCAAATTTTCAATTTCATCTAATACTTCTAATGCTCTTTCTTTTGACTTGTATTTTCCTAATTTATAACCAGTAAATTGGTCTTTATAACACATTACATAATAGCCATAATCATCACTACTATAATACACTTCATCTATTTTTGTTATTCTCTCTCTATCTTGACTTCTTATCCATAATTCCATATCTATTCCTCAACTTTCTCTACATATCCTTCTTTTAGTAAATCGGCAAATGTTATTTCTAAAAGTTCATCATCATCAGTAAATGTCCAGTATCCTATCTCTTCAGTAATATGTTCTAAATATCTATCTTCTATATCTACAATTCTTATATCCCACCAGTTTTCGTTAATTAATTGTTCATAGCTTTTTTTATCATCGCTTAAATGAAATCCAAACTTTTCGAGTTCTTTTAAATCTATCTTTTTTCCAGTTATTTTATTATATTCTGCTATTTTTAACATATATACCTCTTACTTTCTTCTCAATAACCATAATTTTATTTTTAATAACAATGCTTTAAAATATTTTTTATTTATTTCTGCAATTATTATTCTTCTTTCTAAATAAGTTTCCTCTTTCATATGTCATCAACCCCAATTTTTACCTTTCCATAACCTCAGTTTCTTATACATATCGTTCTTAAATTTTGCTTTCTCATCTAACACCTCATTGCATCTTAGACATGTACCATAAAACTTAACCTTATTTGGATGATTATTATATCCGCATTTAGGACACACTACCCAATTTGGATAATTCTTATCTTTTACTTTTATTTTTTCTTTTATCACTACCTATCACCACCTTTAACTCCCAATTTTCAGGGTGTTTAAACTTTTTTATCATATTATTTCCGTTTCTTCTATCAAATTTTGTCGCTTCGTTAATATCCACCACATAATGATTTAATTTTATATTTCCAAATCTTTTCAAATAAACGTTATTTGTTTTATGTTTTATCACATATTCCATTTTGTTTTTTCCTTTCATACCAATTTAATTTTCTTTTTAATATTTCTATCTCTTCTTTTTTTTTCTCATCCTTTTCCATTAATTCATAACAGAAATCAAGAAGTATTGTATAATGTTTCTGCAATGTTTCTAAATCATTTGATATTTTGTCATTGCTTATAACATTAGTAAAATCTATTCTATCCAAATAATCTATAAATCTTTTTGAAAAGTCTTTTGTATTGTAGGGACAATCCCTACAATGTTTATCAAAATCTACATTTAATAATTCTTCTATTAATAACATACATTTACCTTATCTCATTATATCTCAATACAATGTTCATCATTATAACAATCTTGACAAACATGAATTGTTTCACCTTTCCATGTTGTATCTTCGATTAATTCATCATCAGCATCGTCTAAAACGATAAACTGACCACAGTTTTCACATCTTCTTACATAATCTTTCATAAATTCTTCCAATGTGATCAACCAGCTAAAACTATCTCTAGTTTCAATCCACAACTCTACAACCTCCTGCAATTCTTTTTCATTTAATTCATTCATTTTAATTTTCATTTCTATCCTTCCTTTCATGATAATAATATAACATATTATAAATTAATTGTCAA
>CALXBV010000017.1 GCA_944386635.1 uncultured Clostridia bacterium | reverse complement strand
ATTTATCACTATATTCTTCTACTTTTGTTATAGCATGATATGTGAATTTATCTGATCCTCCGCCAAACCCACTATACGTATAATAAACATTATCATTTGAATCATACTTTAACATTTTAGCATCACCAGATTGATATAACACATATGTTGGCTCATAATCAACATTTCCAAATACTTTTTTTATTGCTTCGTCCATATATTTAACTTCTAGTTTTCCAGCTCTACCTTGGTCATCTATCATATCAAACCTTTCTACATATTTTGATGCATCATAAAAATATGCGATAGTTTGAATATATTCATTTGGTAAATCCTCTACTGTTAATTTTCCTTTTTTTAAGCAATGAAATATATCTCCTGTTCTTCCATTTATCATATTATACATATTTTGTACTATTTCGCTGTTTAAAGAAATACTTGTTGGAGTTTCTTCTACATTTTCTTCCTGTTGTTGCTCATATTCTACAGATTCATTATTTTCTAAAACAGTATTTTCACTTTCTTCTTGTGGTAGATTAGTAGCAACTAAAGCTACAACAAGTCCAATAATTACAAGTATAAGCAATACTATTGTTATAACACTACTTCTTCTCATATATTTCTCCTCCTATTTACTTACATTATAAAATAATATATTTTAAATCATCAATAGAGAAAATATTATAATATTATTTCAATATATAAAAAAACGCCTAAGAATTAACATCTTAAACGCTTTATTACTTTTTTATTTCTTTTTTACTGAAAATCCAAATTTACCGAGACTCTCACCTAATGCATAATATTTTCCATGTGAATATGCCATAAGATCACATTTTTCCATATCAAATCTTCCTGTTTCATCAATATATTTTTCATCTACATTTACAGCTACCACTTTTGCTATAAACATATCATGAGAACCTAACTCTTTTATCTCTTCCACTTTACATTCAATTGTAACTGGACTCTTTTTTATCATTGGTACATCTATTACACTAGCTTTTTCCGTTTCTAAATTTAATTTTTCAAATTTATTCTCATTCCTTCCAGATTTTACACCACAATAATCTGTAGCATATGCAAGTTCTCTTGTAGTTAAATTAATACAAAAAACTCCGCTATTTTTAATTAAATCATATGAATATCTTTCTTTTCTAACAGAAATGTATGTCATAGCAGGATCACTACATATAGTACCAGTCCATGCCACAGTAAATACATTTTCCTTTTCTTTATCTTTACAAGTAATTAATACTGCTGGTACAGGATATACAACTGTACCTGGTTTCCAAGTCTGTCTTGACATCATATTCCCTCCTATATTTCATATTTTTTAATAGTATAATTTTCAAAAATATCTAGTTTAGGTGTCCAAAAAGTAAAAAATATAAAAATTATAATAATAGCAATATTAATATATTTATATATATCTTCTATTCTAGCAGATACCACTATACAATTTTTTATATAACTTTCTATTATTTGAGATATAATTATTGACAAATATAATATTAACAAATCAAAAAATAGATTTTCTACTCCTAGTATTGCCTTATAACTATAAAAAAATATTGGTATTATTATAATTATAGATATCACTTTAAAAAATAGTGATGTCCATAAATTTTCATCTCTTTTCTCTTTAATAGCCATTTTAAGAAAGGATACCACATAAGTAGCCATTACCGCAATTTTAATATGTTCCCATATACTCTCATTTACAGCACTAAATAAAGCTACTAAAATATTTCCACCACTAAATTCATATGCAAAATGAAAAATTGTTCCTACTATGCATATAAGTATTATATCTATAAAAAAATCTTTACTAAAATGTTTTAATTTATTACATTCTTTCATAGTATATTAATATGCATATTAAATATATTTTATGTATTAATGTGTCTTTAGTCTTCTTAATTTTCTTCCGCCAACTCTTACAATTGGTAATACTTTATTATATAAGAAAAACATGAATGGCTTATATACTTTATTTATTTCTCCTATATATTCTTCTAATCCTTTTTCTTTACAAAATCCAACTTTGAATTTATATAATCCGTTATTAGGACTCAAGTCTAAAACTCCTCCAAAATTATATTTACTACAACCAGTCTCAAGCCCCCATCTTATCATTTCCATTTGCATAGCATAGTTTGGCATTAAATTTCTTTTTTCGTTAGAACTTGCTCCATAAACATAATATAATTCTCCACCAACATTTGTTGCTATTGCTGCTGAAAGTTTATCTCCTTCATGTTCTGCTATATATATTCTAAGTTTAGATTCATCATATGCATCAAGCATTCTCTCAAAGTAATCATAATCTCTACAACCAATTCTATCTCTTATAGTAGTTATTTTATATATATCGTAAAAAGTCTTTAAATCCTCCTTTGAGCGAGAATATCTTACAGTAACACCTTTTCTTTTAGATAATCTGATATTATATCTTGTTTTCTCAGCAAATCCCTTCATTAATTCATCTTCTGTCTTATTTTTTATATCTAATACCATATTATGACTTGGTTGAATTAAATCATCTACATTTGGCTTATATCCAGATGTTTTATATCCTGCATTTATATATAAATCATCTAATTTTTTATCATATACTACTTGAGGATCAAACTTTAAAGCAAAAGCATTATATTTTTTAGCAAGTGGCTCAGCCTCTTTAATTAATTTATTGACTAAATCAATATCATATACATCACATACAGGACCTCTTGGCGAATATAAAAGTGCAACATTTGTATGTGGTAATTTTTGTATTAAAATCATCATTGCTGCTATTATTTTATTATTTTCTTTTAAATATACTGCTTCATGTTTCCAATTGTTTTTTACTTTTCCCCAATTTAAATCTTGCATAAAACTAGAACCTCTACGGTTCAATACAAAATCTTCATATTCTTTTACTTCATTTTTATTATTAAAATCTAATATTGGCATTTTTTTACCTACACTTTCCTTTACTCAATATATTTCTTAATATAATATATTATATACCATTATACTCTTTTTTTCAAATATATAATATAGTTTATTATTTAAATATTAATTATATTATGTTTAGTTTATTGAAATTTATTTTTTTATGCTATATAATTTAGATACAAGGAGGAACACATGGAAAGAGTAAAAAATATTTTTAGTACTTTTTTTGATATAAATTCATTTTCTATAAGAAATTTAATTATAGCAATAGTTATACTCGCTATATTTTTTATTTTTAAAGGCTTTTTATCTGGAATAATTATTAAAATATTTAGTAAATCAAAAGATAAAGATAGCATAAGAAAAAATTCTTTTTATAATCCATTAAAGCTATTTTTTTGTAGCTTAGGTTTATATTTAGCTTTAACTTCACTTAATCCTACTGAGTATTTTAACTCTATTATAATTAAAGTTTTTAAACTAATAATTATTTTATTGGCTACATATGCGATTGGAAAACTTGTATCTCCTAAATCAAGATTTGAAAAAGCTTTAAGAAAAAAAATGAATAAAGCTAACGATGGAATGATTAAAACAATATGCAAAACCCTAAAAGTAGTAATCTATATATCTGGTTCTTTGATTGTAATAAGCGAACTTGGATTTAATGTAAGTACTTTACTTGCAGGTATTGGTATTGGTGGTATAGCTATAGCACTAGCTGCTCAAGATACTGCTTCAAATATAATTGCAGCTTTAATGATAATATTAGATAAACCGTTTGAAATTGGAGACTGGATTTGTGTTGGAACAATAGAAGGAAGTGTTGAAGAAGTAACCTTTAGAAGTACTCGTATTAGAGAGACTCAAAATGCAGTAGTGTCTATTCCAAATTCTACAATTGTAAACAGCAACATAACTAATTGGAGTAGACTTCAAAAAAGAGAAATATCAATGAATTTAGTATTAGATTTTAACACTTCTTTAAAAACTGTTGCTGATGTACAAAATGATATATTAATATTAATAGAGCAAGAGGAAAATATTGTAAAAGATGGATATTATGTTAAATTTGATGAAATTGCTGCAAATGGATTCGATTTAAAAATTTTCTTCTACACTTCTATAATAAACTATATTGATTATTTAACATATCTAGATAGTATCAATTTTAAAATTATGAGTATATTACAAAAACATAAATGCAATTTGGCTTATGATACTAAGACTTTATATTTAAGAAATGACAAAAAATAATAGCACTACTGAGATGAGTATTTCTCATTTCAATAGTGCTATTTTTTTATTTTTCTATTAAATCATATGTTAACGTATCAGAATTAAATTTGTATAATACTTTAGTATCTTTTGTCATTGCAAACATTCCAGAATTTTTTAGTTCATCATTTTCTGCAACATATACACAAAATACTAAGCAACTATTTTGATCAATTATTGTTGTACCTTGATTAAATATTATTCTAACATTATTTAAATCTACATCTAATCCTAACTTATCAGTAGAAACTTTTTTAAAAGCTTGAACAATATTATCCTTTACCTTACTTAATTCCTCACCACTTATTTCATTTCCTTTATCATCAACATACTGTTCAATATGATCTGTATCTTTTTGTGGAATAGAATTTGGATCATATGTATAATCTGAGTTTGTTTCATCATCTTGTAATTGTGCCTCACTACCATTCGAATTTAAGTTTCCATTACTAACAGTATTTCCATTAGCATCAACACTTAAATTTACTTCTCTTTTATCAAATAATTTGAAAGCAATAATCACTATAATAACTAATATTACAATTGCCACAATGATAAATATTATTTTTTTATTTTTTTTCATCTATATATCGAGTAGACAAATCTCGAATGCACCTCTCTTTCAACTTAAATTAGTGATTAGCTAGTCTTAATCTATCACATTTTAATATTAAATCTACTTATAAATGCATTATATCAAAATAAACACAAAAAATCTACTCTTTTTTATATAATTGTATTATACCTTCATTATTACTCTTTAAAATATCAAGCCAAATAGAATTTTCAACATTTCTTTTCTTCTTAGGATGTACTAAAAATCTTAAGTACAACTCTATATGACTATCAACAATTTCGACATAAATAATTGGTTCTAAGTTATTAAAATAAATTCTATATTCTGTACTCGCATCATTAACTTCGCTTTCCATCTTATTTGGAATATTTCTTACTGTACTATTTCTTTTTATTATCTTATAGAGTTCCCTTTTTACTTTATATACATCTGAATCTAATGGTATATTTATTTTTATTTCATCCCATATATACTTAAAAGCTCTAACATAATTTTTTATAGGATATGTAAAAACTACGGAATTAGGAACATGTACTATTCTACCAGTACTTTGCTCTCCATTTACACGATCTCCTATCTCTAAAAGATCAAATCCTGTTTTATTTATATTTACTACATCTCCTTTTAAACCGTTTACTTCTATTCTATCTTCAAGTGAAAATATTTTACTTGCTCTAATATAAATTCCAGAGAAAAAATTAAATATAAAGTCTTTTAAAGATAGCGTTATAGCCGTAGATATAAATGTGATAAATGTTAAAAAATTCTTTAAATAATCGATCCAAACTAAAGATAACAATATACATATAGTAACAGTTGCTATAGTACTTCCTTTTTTATTGTACATATATTTTTCTTTAGCATTCAAATTCTTCTTTAGAGAAATTTTAAATAATATATGTCTTACAAGAGTAACTACTCCTATAATTACTAATGATATTATAATCAAATATATATATTCACTTTTTATAGTAGTTACATTTTCTAAAAACTCGCAGAATTTTCTTATCATATTAACACTATCTCCTTTCTTCCTAATATATTAGTCAATAAATTACATTATAACATTATACTAACTATTTTCCTAGTATTTTCACGATATTTTCACTTTATTTATTTACATAATAAAAAAGGTAGATAAATTTATCTACCTTTTAAAACATAAAAATAATCACAATAGTTTGTAATTTCTAATTTGATATTTAATAATTGTGCTTTGCTACAATATATACAGATATATATGTCATCTGTATATAATTTAGGTACTATACTATAATTTATATCGGAATTAATAACATTGTATTTTTTTCGTATTTCTTCAAATATACGAATTACTTCTGATGTTTTAGCATATCTAATATAATTTTCGTCAATGTATCTAATTTTCTTTCGTATTATTAACTTATGCTTAAATTTAAATATAAATTTATATCCAAATTTAAAATCTATATAAGCAATTGTAAAGAAAATTCCCAATAAAAATAAAATAATAAACCAAACTAAATACATAATTATTTCCTCCTTCTTTTATATTAATTAAGAAGTAATTATAATAAAGTGTTAATAATTGTAACATAAAAAACAAACATATACAATTATATATTGTCTTTTTAAGTAAAATAAAAGTAGCAAAGATATCACTTTGCTACTTTTATTTTTTAATTATGCATTTATTTTTCTTTTTCTTAAAACATATACTATTCCAATAACACTTATTGCTGCTACCATTACTATTGCTACTACTGCTATATCTCCTGTATTTGTTACTTCAAATATTAATGTATCTCCACTATTTTCATCTACTGTAAATTCTAATCCTGTTATATCTTCATCTAATTCATATCCTTCTGGTGGTGTTATCTCTACAAATCTATATGTTCCATATGGTACATTTTCTATTATATATTC
>CALXBV010000016.1 GCA_944386635.1 uncultured Clostridia bacterium | reverse complement strand
TTGCAGAATATATATTATTTATATTTAAACTGTAATCTGCTATTATATAAAAGTTATATTTTTTCTTTAACTCTTTTAATATACTAATATATCTATACGATCCTATAATAACCGTATTTACACCATTACTTATTAAATACTCTAAATTATCTTTTATATATCTATCTGTATTTTTTAGTGTAAAATTAGATAAAAAGATTCCTAAATTATATTTTGAATATTTATTTAATATATCCTCTTGATATTTAAAATAATCTTGTGCTACAAAATCTATTCTATTTAGCTCTTTATTATATTTATCTTTATACAATTTTATATAATCTATATTTTTATCATATGAATATACAAATAATGAATTTTTGCAACATCTCTTGCTTTTAGAGATAGGTATGCTCTCATTAAGTACTGAATTTATAATTGAATCCTTTTCTTTAATACTTCTTCTTATATGATATTTTTCCTCTAACATGTTTACAAAATTTCTTCTTGCTTCATTTAGCTGTGATATTCTCACAAATAACTTATTATCAATTGATGCATTAATACTTAAAAACTCTATACCACTATCCTGAGTTTTAGAAAAAACTTGAATTATCGTATTTAGATCTATAGGTTTACTTTGAGATTTTTCTGGAGCTATTTTTGTATCATATATATATTCCTTATCATCTATTTTTGTACTCAATTTTACAGTTTCATTCTCTTTTATTCTTACATCAAGAGATAGTTTCCTTCTAGTAGACTTCTTTATTAAGTACCTATTTTTCACCTCAATATTTAAACTATTACTTGATGTTTTATACACTTTATCGCCTATTTTTACTTTTTCTTTTACATCTCCCAAATAAACTATATTTTCTTTTTTCACTAGGCTATTTATTTGCCTAAAATTATTATCTTTAATACAAGTAACTATTGTAGATACTATATTTTTATTATTATATATTTCTATTCCATCATGTAAATTAACATCTTCATTAAGCTTTATTTTTATGTAACTACATTTTTTATCTAAAACTTCACCTAAATATATTCCTGTATTTTTAGGTGACATTATTGTAATACTATTCTTATATTCTATTCCTTTTAGATATCCATGACTTTTCCCACTTCTATTAAACATTTGAAGCATATTTTTTTGATCTAAATCATCTATTACAATATTTTTTCTTTTCTTATATAAATCTATATATTTTCTATATCTACTTATAACATAGGCAACATATTCTGGAGTTTTATTTCTTCCTTCTATTTTTAATGAAGTAACATTAGAATTAATTATATCTTTTAATATATCTAATCCATATATATCTTTCTTACTAAGTAAATATGTATTATCTATTTTTTGGCCATTAGAAGAACACAGAGTATATCTCATTCTACAAGGCTGAGCACATTTGCCTTTATTTGCACTTCTATCTCCAATAGATAAACTTAATAAACATTGTCCTGATAGACATACACATAATGCTCCATGAACAAACACTTCTATTTCTACATTTGAATTATTTGTTATATATTTTATTTCCTCTAAAGTTAATTCTCTTGCAAGGACCACTCTTTTAAATCCTATATTTTCTAAAAATTTTACTTGCTCTAAAGAATATACGCTCATCTGAGTACTAGCGTGCATATGAAGATCCGGAAACACCTTATGTATTATTGTGGCAAGTCCTATATCTTGTAATATCACAGCATCCAAACCATATTCATATAGCTGTAAAAGCATATGCAATATTTCTTCTATATCTCCATCTTCAACAAGTGTATTTAAAGTAAGATATACTTTTACTCCTCGTATATGAGCATAATCTAAACATTTTTTATAATCTTCTATACTGAAATTATCTGCCATAGCTCTTGCATTATATTTTCCAAGCCCCATATATATTGCATCTGCGCCAGCATTTATAGCTGCTCTGAAGCTATCTATATTACCTGCTGGCGCAAGTAATTCAACTACTTTATTTTTCATATTCTATTCTCCTTAAAAAAATGTAGTAATAATATAAATTATTACTACATTTTACATTATTTTTTGTTTTTTTGTCTTACAATCTCATACATACTTATAGCTGCAGATACAGAAGCATTTAAAGATTCAATATGACCACACATAGGTATTTTTACAATAAAGTCACAATTTTCTAACACCAATTTAGAAATTCCAGATCCTTCATTACCTACTACTAATCCAATAGCACCACTAAAATCTGTATTATATAATTCTTCTGCACCTTCCATATCCAATCCATATATCCATAGTCCATTCTTTTTTAAGTATTTTATAGATTCTGTTATATTAGTAACTCTAGCTATTCTCATATAATTACAAGCACCTGCTGCAGCTTTTTCTACTGTATCTGTTACTTGTGAAGCATTTCTTTTTTGAATAATAATACCATGTGCACCAAGACACTCTGCACTTCTTACTATAGCACCTAAATTATGCGGATCCTCAATCTTATCTAGTATGATTATAAAAGGGGGTTCTCCTTTTTCTTTTGCATAATCCAATATATCATCTATAGTATAATATTTGTACTCAGTAACAGATGCTACAACACCTTGAGAATTCTTTATTTTCTCTCCTTTTTCTGTAATCATGTTATCTAACTTAGACTTGTCCGATTCGACAACGACTATTCTTTCTTCTCTAGCCTTTTGAGCTATTTTGCTTACTTCTTTATTTCCTTTTTGAACATATATTTTATTTATGGTTTTCCCTGATAATATTGCTTCAAAAACTGGATTTATACCATATATTAAGCTCATACAAACTCTCCTTTGACATAAATATTATATAATATTTATGTTCAAATGTAAAGTAACACTAATTAAAAGTTGTATTATTTTTGTACATATTCATAACTAAAGCTGCATCTACTACATTCAAAATTCCGTTATTATCTATATCACCTATAGCTATTTCTTCATCAGTAGCATTATTATTTTGAAATCTATTCATTATTAATGCTGCATCTACTGAATTAATATATCCATCCTTGTTCATATCACCCTTTAAATAATTTACGACACTAACTGTTATATCTTCTTTAAATGAATTTCCTGTATCTCGATCACTAACTGTAACCCTCACAGTAGCAGTACCAATTTTATTAGCTGTAGCTATACCAGTTGATGCATTTATTTGTAAGATATCTGGATTTAAACTCTCCCATTTTATAGTATATTTAGATGTAGTATTACTAGGGACTACACTAACATTAAAAGTAGATTGCTGATTTATAATCATAGTTTTTGTAGTATCTGTATTAATTTTCTCAATTGGTGCTTTAACATTAACCATGTAATAAACTTCTCTTGAAACTCCATTAGTTGTATATGTTCCAGGTACTGTAGCAGAAATTTTAGCTATTCCAGGTCCTACTCCAGTTACTTTTCCTGATTCGTCTACTGTTGCCACACTTGAATCACTTGACTTGTATGTTATTTTATTTGAAAAACTATTATTTGATGGTAAACAAGTAATGTTTGTTTGAATTGATTTTCCTTTATATAGAGTTTCTACTGAATTATTATTAATTGCAATACTAGATATTAAAGAATAAACATGAAATGTATATTTATCTTTTACACTAGTATTGTTTTCACTATATGCAGTTATACTTACTGTTCCTGGATTATTAAAAGTAACAAGTCCACTATTACTTACTTGTGCAATATCTGTATTTTCTGAAACATATATAATATTATCAGTATCTATTGATGGCTCTCTTGTTACAGAAAGCTGCGCTGTATTTGGAGAAGTAGTAGAATTTATATATATATTTTGAGTATTACAGTTTAAAACTAATTTTGTTATTTCTGCACTTATTCTTACAGTAATAGTATTAGTTATTCCATTTATACTTTTAGCAGTTAATTTAGTCTCACCTTCTTTTAATATATTAAATGTAGCAGAATTAATATTAGAATTATTTTTTGAAATTATATTACTATCACCAATTATCCATTGTATAGTTTTATCATATGTTGCATTCTTTGGATATATATCTGTAGATAAGTCAAATGTATTTTTATTATATGAATTATAATTTATGTTTAAAACAGAACTACTTATTGAAAGCCCTAAAGAAGATGGAACTATTCTTACATCATCTATAGGAACATCTATAGTTAAGGCACATTCTCCTGTATAAGTACCACTAATAGCATCTACTTCTGTAATTATTTTATATTTATTATTATTTAGTTCAGCTGTTATTGCATATACGTCTACTCTTTTAGGATCTGATGGATCTTGTACAATTTTTACATAATCCTGAATATATTCATCATCAATGTCGTATTTTATATTTTCATTAGTTAAACTAACTATTTTCCAATTTACAGACTTTACCTCGTTCGCATCTGAAGGTATATACTCAATATATAATGAAAATGATGGCTGACTTGAAGTATATCCTTCTCCTAAAGCTTCACATTCCATTTCTGTTTTATCCAGTCTTACTTGATTAAGTTTTATATATGGTCTTACTATTATTTGATCAGTTACATTACTTCCATCATAAGAAACAGTTATTGTAACATCTCCCTCATCATCATCAAGTAATCCGTCTGCATAAATTATACCATTTTGTGTAATTTTTACTTTATTATTAGAAGAAGTCCATGTTACCTTTTTGTCGACAATATTTTCATCTATCTTAAGTCCTAAATTTATTTCTTCACCAACAGGTAACATATATATATCATAATCTTCATCTTCAATAAAATTAGTTCCTTCTGGCACTACTATCTCTAATTCAGTTAACGTAGTTGGATAATTAGAAATATCTGCATATTCAAATGCTGCTCTATACGTATAATCTACAACTTTAGATGTACTATCTTCTTTTATACCATGTAATGTAATTTCATAAACATATCCAGGTTGTACAACTATTGAGGAATCATACATTACTACTTTATTATTTAAATATGAAACACTATTAGTATGACATGCAAACCATCTATTAGTAGTATTCTCTTGTTCAGTAAACTCCCATGTATCACCAGTGTTTAAACATTTTATAGTTGCTGTAGTTGTATCAAGTATAGTATATTTATCTGTAAACTGGGCAGTCCATTTAAATCTTGGAGATAGTAATGTTTCCATAAATGTTATTCCCTCAGAAGGCCATGCCTCTAAATAGTTAGTATATTCATTTATTCCACTAAACTCGTTAGTAAACACATTAGTACTATATCCAAATCCAAAATATTTATTTAAATTTGAAAGTATTTTTTGCCTATGCGAAAATAACTGAGGTATTTCAGATGAATCATCTAAAAATGTATCTATACTATTCATAATTGATGTCATGTTAGGATTTGATGTAGCTGTGCCTATATTTTCTAGATATCCTTTTCCATTGCCCATTGCTGTGTTATAAAAGCTATCAGATACACCAGATGGCTGCTCTGGTGAGTGGGCAATATCTAATCCCAATACTAAATATCTATAACTTAATAAAGTAGCCTTATATTGTGCAACTTCAAAGCTTTCACTATCTAATTGTACCTTAGGAGCACCAGCTGCAACTCTTATAGCATTAACGTAAGCCGTGATAGCTTCAGATATTGATTTATTTAATTTTCCAGCCACAAGACTTGATGCATTGTTAACTTGTGGATTTACATCATATACACTACTACTCTCATTAAATTTTTTAATTGCTAATTCGTATTCAGCTCTTCCCATAGCAAGCTTGGTAGTTTCCTCATCTGTAAGATCTATATCCTCTGTTCTTTCAAAAGCATCATCAGATATAGATATGGCACTTAATATTTTCCTATCATAATCATAATCAAAAATAGCAATATTTTTTTCATCAAATACCGTATATTTATTGTTACCGGCCAGATCAGCAAATAAAAGAGGATTTAACAAATAATATACTCTTGTAGCTACCTCAACATCACTTTTTACTCCAATTCCTTTCATATAAGAAATATTGAGATCCATGTCTAACATATATTCTCTTATTGTTGTTCCAAATTCTTTAAATTGCTCATTTATATAAAAATATTCTTCATCATATACTAATGGAGTTGTATCTTTATTTCCCAACTTAAAACTTAAAGCATTATACATTAATATAGCTTGTTGAGATAATCCTTTCAAATATTTAATAGGGTTACTCTCATAGTTTGTCTCATATAAGCTTATCACATCAGTATAATTTCCACCACCCAAAGCTGCTACATTATAAAAAATACCTGCTCCAACAATTCCATTGTTAGAATATAAGCAACCATATAAAGGTGATCTTTCATCATACGGATAATTATCCCCATAGCTGTATGTATTAGTTTCAAATGTCTCATCAAGAGATCCATAAGAAATAATTTTATCATTACTTGTAGTTTCTATATATAAATAATTACTATAATTATTGTCAGTATAAAAAGTATAAGCATGTCCACCAAAAGCAGAATCAGTTTCAAGTTTAGGCTCACCTAATACTTTTATTATATCATCTATAGTAGTATTTTGTGTAAGATTAATATAATATTTTCCACTTCCTAAACTCATAAGTGTATTACTAGAAAGAGCATATACATCTTTAGTAGATATTGTAGCTATCAATAAAAATAATATAAAAAGACTAATTTTAAGTTTTTTCATATTGTTCACTCCTATTCCTTGTAATTAAAAAGGGATATTTTTTAGCAAATATCCCTTAGTGCATAATTACATATATTCAAACCTCTATTATTTTACAAATAGTTTTTTTGATGCAACAATACCAGCTATAGATAATGTCATTATGACAGTCATAACTACTACAGGCATATCACCAGTTTCTGGTATTTCTTCTTCCGGAGTTTCAACAACAGGCTCTGTTATATTAAATGACATAACATATGTATCTTCTCCAGCCTCTACTGTAACCTCAGTAGTTCCAGCTTGTTTTGTTGTTATTGAAATAGTTCCAGTTTTTGTTTCTTCATCATAAGAAACTTTAACATCTACCATGTCACTATCAAATTGAGTTTTTACAAACTCTAAAACTTCTTCTTCAATATCTGTACAATCTTCAGGAGTTGCTGTAAATGGTATTTCAATAGTATCTCCTACTACTGGTTGAGCATCCTTAAGATTATCTATAGTCTCATCAGATATTGCAATACCTTCTATATGTACTTCTTTAACTGTTACTTCATAAGTATCAGTTTTTCCAGCTATAGAAGCTGTTATTATAGCTGTTCCTTCTTTAACACCAGTTACAACACCATTTTCATCAACTGTTGCAACAGTATCATCTGAAGATGTCCATGTAACTTTAGTATCATCAGTTGTTTCTCTATCTGGTTCTTCAACCTCATAAGAAGCTGTTAGTTGCTTTGTAGAACCTCTTAATAATTCATCATCATTTTCTGCAGTTACATCAACTGATGTTATTTTATTCTCTTTTACTTCTACTGTAATTTCTTTTAAAAGTTCTGGTGTATTTCCATTATTTGCAGCAACAGTTACAACAGATGTACCTTCTGCTAAACCAGTTATAGCTACACCATCATCTGTCTCTATAACAGTAACATAATCATCACCTGATTTTATAGAAGCTGCTAATCTCTCCCATTCAGCTCCTTCAGGATTAGCTGTTACTTTTACATTTACAGTTTCATTTTTGTATAATGTTACTTTATCAGTTTCAACAGTAATACTCTCTAATGGTACTGTTACTGATACTGGAATAGTTGCTGTTTTTCCATCAACATCTACTGTTATAGTAGCTTCACCATTTCCTACTGCTGCTACTACGCCATCTTCTGATACTGTAACAACATTAGGATCTGAAGTTTTCCATGTTATATTTGTTACATCTGCATCTGTAGGATTTAATACAATAGATTCAGATAAATCTTTTGTAGTATTCTCTTTTGTATCTAAAACTACTTTTGATAGCTCAGGATCAAAAGATACGCTTCCTACTGAAGCTTTAACATTTACTGGAATAGTTGCTGAAAAATCTCCAACTTTTACAGTAACATTAGTAGATCCTTTTCCTACTGCTGTTACTACACCGTTTGATACAGTTGCTACTTTTGTATCTTCTATTGACCATTCATAACCTGCAACTTCTGCATCTTCAGGAGAATCTTTAACATAGTTCTTTATATCCATTGTAGGATTATTAGTTACATCTAATTCAACACTATCTATTCCTTCGAAATCAACACCTGTTACTGGTACAGTTACTGTTACTGGTAAAGTAGCAGTGCAATTTCCAACTTTTACAATAACATTAGTAGATCCTTTTCCTACTGCTGTTACTACACCATTTGATACAGTTGCTACACTGTGATTCTCAGTGTCCCAAGAAATTGTATCAGCATCAGTAGCTCCGTCTGGTTTTATAACAACATATGATGATACATCTTGTGATGTTTTGTTAACAGTATCTAATGTTACTCCTGTTATTCCATCAAAGTATACATTAGTTGTAGGATTTACGATATGGATTTCATCAATATTATAATCTAGATAACAAGTTGAATCTATATCATTTTCTATTATTCCTGAAGCATTTTCTACCATTGCTAATGCTGTAAATCCATTACCACCAGGGTATACAAACATTCCTAAGTTACCAGTTGCACCTTCATTTACTGTAAATTGCATTTGTACAAGTACACCTGGATTAATTGATGGATATAAATTTGCTGTACCCATACTTATTACTTTATGAGCATAGTCTACACCTTCTACTACGTTTGCTTCTGCATCTGTAACTCCTGCAACATATCCTAGTCTCAATCCCATATCTTCTCCTAGGTCCCCAGGAACGATATAATCGTATTCTCTATTTGTTGTTGGATCTGTTGTCTTATTTAGAGTAACTTTTGTAGGGTCATAGCCTATTCTTGCATTAAAAGAACTCATTCCAAGACCATTATCAGGCATCTTATCTATTGAAAATGTAACTGTAATTACATCTCCAGGTTTAACCTCGGTTTTGTCAGCTGTCATACTAGCGACAATATCAGCTTCATCTTTTTCAACTTCATTTTCATATAATAGTTCATTAGCATTTACATTCACTGGTACAATAGTAAATGTAAGCATTAAAACCATTGAAAAAAACAAAGCTTTCATCTTAAATGTTTTTTTCATATTTAAAAAACCCCCTTATAAACACACCGTTTACACATATATAATAACATATATAAAATATTAATTCAATATTTTAACCTTCAGATTTAATTTTTTTTTTAATTTTTAGACGTATACTATATATCTTTTTATATTTTATTGCTATTATAGTATTCTATTTTATGTTAATTAACATAAAATTTGTAATTAATTTTTAATATTTAATCTATATAATTTCAATTATTTAATATAATCATAGCAATTTCACCAAAACTATACTTTTTTTGTTTTTCTATTATTAAAGTTTCTTTTATTGCTATTTCTTTTATATCCTTTATATTCATAAATTTAGGGTTAAAGCCTATTTTTCTTAATTTTTCTTTTATATTTTCAATCAAATTTTCATCTTTATTATTATATATAATAGAAACATCTATATTTTTTTGCTCCAACTTTTCTATCAACTCAAGATTCAATATAGTATATTTATCTCTAATACATCTATCTAAATCATTAATTGAAGATAAATATATTATCTTATCAAGTTCAACTAGTATTTTCTTTAGATTTTCACCTTTAAAAAATTTGTTATACATATACTTTGAAAAATAATCTCTATATTTTAAATCAATACTTTCTCCTAAACTTTCTTCTAAATGATCTTTAAAACTATTAAATATATCTTCAACTTTACTAATATTGTCTGATTCTGTATAAATTTTATAGTCTATAAACTCACCTATATCTTCTACTGTATCCACACCTATGCTATAATAAAATTCTTTTTCTTTTTTTATATAAGTTTCCTTTAAAACTTTTACACATACATATTTATAATATCCTATATCACCCAAAAAATTAACTATATTATCATATTCTAAAGTATTACAGAATACACATTGAGAATCTAATATATCAATTTTGCTTTCGCTATCTACATATCCATCAAAAGATAAAATAATGTTTTTATCTTTTATTTTTCTTAATCTAATGCATGAATCTCTTTGCAAAAGTTCTCCATTTAAATCTATAAAATATTCATATTTTTGCAAACTACTATCTTTAAAAATGAATCCCTCTTCTTTCATAAAAGATTTTAATTTTTCTCTATCATTACAAATATATTTATTTTTTGATTTTCTTACTGTTTCCAATAAAAGCCCTCCTTTTAATCAAAATCTTCTAACTTATATCCCAATTCATTTATTTTTGTATAAAGCATTCCAAGTGGCAAGCCTAATACATTATAAAAATCACCATCTATTTTTTCCACAAATAACGAAATAGTTCCCTCAAGTGAATAACCAGCTTTTTTTAAAATATCTTTTTCATGATTTACATACCACATTATATCCTCATCACATATATTTTTAAAATATACGTCTGTAATACAAGAAAAAGTTATTTTTTTCATATTTGACATATCTATAATTGTAACACCTGTTATTCCTTGATTTTTTCCACCACTAAATTGCTTTAAATTATCTATTGCCTCTTTAATACTTTTGGGTTTTTGATATATTTTTCCATCCTTATATATTACAGAGTCTGCCGCTATAATAATACTATTTTTATCATTCACTTTCTTACTTACACAACTGGCTTTTATATCAGATAATTCTTCTACATATTTTTGTGGATTACTACTATCTGCTATTTCTTCTTTATCACTTACAATTACCTTATATTTTATATTTAGACTATCTAAAATTTTTCTTCTAGTATCAGAACTAGATGCAAGTATTATATTCATAAGATTCACCTGAAATAATTATATCAAGTTAAATAAAATTGTCAAATATAGTGTATAAATTTAAAAGTTTATCATAAAATATTACTAAAAGGGTTGACTTTTGTAGAATTATATAATATAATAATGGAGTAATAAGTATCGCGGGATGGAGCAGTTGGCAGCTCGTTGGGCTCATAACCCGAAGGTCGCAAGTTCGAGTCTTGCTCCCGCAACCATAAATGAGGCTTTTAGCCTCGTTTTTTTTATTTTAAAATAATTTACTTTATTCCTTGAAACTATTGAAAATACTGGCTTTTTAGCTAAGATTAATTTTTAATAACTTACTTTATTTTAAATTAATTTCTGCAATTTTTTACCAATTAACACGCAGTTTTTTTATCCGTAAAATTTCTGCGTGTTAATTGAACGGCAACCAGTAATATCAAGGGTTTCAAGGCTTTTTTTATCTCAAAAAGGCTATTTTTTTATATATTTTTATCTTCAAAGAACACGCAGAAATCT
>CALXBV010000015.1 GCA_944386635.1 uncultured Clostridia bacterium | reverse complement strand
AAAAATGGATTAAAAATACTTGGAATAGAATGTCCAGACCAAATGTAAAAAATAAAATGCACTCATAGGTTAAGACTATGAGTGTATTTTTTCATTTATATATTAAATAATATTTCTTACAAAATTGTAAGTAAAATAGTATTTGAATTAATTTAAAATAAGTGTATAATAAAATTATAATATATTAAAAATATAATTAAATAGTTATCTAATTTCGTTTTTTATCGTTATATTTTTTGAGGGAGGAAAAAATAATGGTGTCTATAAATATGTTATCTCATGCAGATAAAATAAAAGGACAAGGTGTATTATCTGCACATGATGAGCAAGTAGAGCTTGTAAAGCAGATAGGAAATTATGATGTAGAAGAAAATCAAAAAAAAATATGCAATATAACACATTTTCATACAGTAAACTTACAATATTTTCTTATATTACCATTTTTAAAAAAGAGATCTACTACAGTTGCTTATGTACATTTTGTTCCTGAAACTTTGGAAGATAGTATACATTTAAATAAATTGTTTAAATATGTCTTTTATAAATATTTAATAAAGTTTTATAATAGCATGGATAGACTTGTTGTGGTAAATCCATATTATATAGATGTATTAAATGACTATGGTATAAAAAGAGATAAAATAAAATATATTCCAAATTATGTTTCATCAGATAAATTCTATAAAATGAGTGATGAAGAAAAAATAAGAATGAGGGAAAAGTATAATATACCTAAGGATAAATTTGTGGTATTAGCAGTTGGACAGTTGCAAAAAAGAAAGGGAGTTATGGACTTTATACAAATTGCTAAAAATATGCCAGATATAGAATTTATATGGGCAGGTGGTGCTGTTTTTGGAAAGATGAGTGAAGGCTATGATGAAATAATGAGTATAATAAATGGAAAGCTGCCTAATAATATTAATTTTTTAGGTCTTATAGATCGTGATAAAATGAATGAAGTATATAATATGTCTGATATTATGTTTTTGCCATCGTATGAAGAATTGTTTCCTATGTCTATACTTGAAGCTATGTGTGTAAATATACCCGTACTTACAAGAGATTTGGATATATATAATGGAATTTTGTTTGATTTTTATTGCTCTGGCTCAAATAACGAAGAATTCGTTAACATAATAAATAAATTAAAAAATGATAAAGATTATTATAAAGAAATGTCGGATAAATCTAAAAAAGGAAATATTTTTTATAGTAAAGAAAATGTAAAAAGTATGTGGGATGACTTTTATAAAGACTGTTTTAATTATAAGGTGAAAAGTCGTGAAAAAGGAAAATAATAAGCTAAGAATATTAATAAACTTGTCGACAGTAATCGGCACAATATTACTATGTATATTTTTTTATTATGCTATTAAAGCTCAAATTTTTACATCTGAAGAAAACTTAAGAAGTTTTTTAGATAAATTTGGAATATTTGCTCCATTGATTTTTATAATTATACAAATTGTTCAAGTAGTAATACCACTTATACCATGTAGTATAAGTACAGGAGTAGGAGTTGTAATATTTGGTCCTTTCTGGGGATTTATATATAATTATACTGGAATTGTTATAGGTTCTATTATTGTATTTTTTATAGCAAGAAGGTATGGAATGCCATTAATTAGAAAAATGTTTAAGCAAGAGCTTATAGATAAATATATAGGTTGGCTAAATAGTGGAAAAAAGTTTGAGAGATTTTTTGCAGCTGCTATATTTTTTCCAGTAGCTCCAGATGATTTCTTATGTTATCTTGCAGGAGTAACTAATATAAGTGTAAAAAAATATATTGCTATAATTTTATTACTTAAGCCATTTACTATATTTTTATATAGTTTGGGTCTTGTGGCAATAGGAGAAATTATAATGAAGATATTTTAATAAAAAAATGAATCTATTGACTTAGATTCATTTTTATTTTAGTATTATAAAATACTGAAAGATATAGTATATGCAAATAATATTTATTATAAATATTATAGGAATACCATATTTAAATTTTGCATGTAATGTTTTATGTCTAAAAGTGTACATACCAATATATGATCCAATACTTCCTAAAAGTAAAGCTATAAAGAGTAAAGTACTTTCAGGAATACGCCACATATTATGTTTAGATTTGTATTTATCAATTCCCATTGACAAAAAACCAACTATATTTATTATTAAAAAATATAGCAAGAAATATTTCAAATATTCAACATTCATAATAATACACCTCATTAAATGTATTATACACAAAAAATATCAAATAATCAAATTAGATTATTTTTTGTATGCTTAATATCAAAAAGTATAGTATAGATTATAAAGTCCTCATTATATAAATTATATTTTTGCATTGTATTTAAGTAATTATTTATGTAGTATTTTTGAATACCAAATTCTTTTGCTAGTAATTCTATGGATAAGTTTTTATTCAAATATGATATTAGTTGCTTTTTTAAGTTTGAAATTCTAGATAATATTTTAGAATGACATATATTTTTATTTGTATCTATAATACTGCAAAATTTTAAAATTTTAATATAGTTTCTTAAATTGCATTTTAGTATTTTTTCTATTAATTCATTTGTAATATATTCTTGATTTAGTAAAAAATTTATTTCTTTTATCTCATGTATTGCGTTATTAATTATATTAGTACTTATTTTTATTGATGTATCATTTTCAACTATACTATTATTTTTTAATTTATAGTTTAAGTCGATATCATATTTATATGTACAGTATATTATGTTTTTTTCAAAACAAGTTTCTTTTAGATTGAAATAGTTTTTTATACTTTTTAAATAAAAAACATAAATATACTTTATTGGGTTATCACATAACATTATTCTTAGGTATCTATTATCTGTTACATTATTAGTTGGTATATTAAATAGTTCTTCTATTATTTTTTCATTAATCATAATTTTACCTCCTTTATTAAAATAGATATAAATATAAAAATCAAGAGTATTATACTATTTATAATTTAAAAAATAATGAATCTATCATTAATTTACATAAGTAGACAATAATTTTAATAACTTTATTAACTATAACTTGACTTTTTATTTTAACTATTATATAATATACGAGTAACAAATTAAATGAAAAGAGAATACCTATGTTTAAACATAGTCGTATATTGGCTTAAGGAGGGAATATAAATGGCACAACCAAAAAGAAGATGGTCTAAGCAGAGAACACATACAAAACGTTCAACTTGGAAATTAGAAGAAACAAATTTATCTACTTGCGCAAATTGTGGTGAACCTGTACTTTCACACAAAGCTTGTCCTTCTTGTGGATATTACAATAAAAAGCAAGTAGTTGAAATTAAAGAAAAAAAAGAGAATGCTTAAAAAAGTAACTCCACATATGTGGAGTTTTTTCGTGTTAATGGGAGAAATTTATGCAAGATTTAAAGATACTTTATGAAGATAATCATATAATTGTAGTTGTAAAACCTGCAGGTATTCCTGTTCAGCAAGATAAAACATCAGATTTGGATATGCTTACAATAATTAAATTGTATTTAAAGAAAAAATACAATAAGCCTGGTAATGTATATCTTGGCTTAGTTCATAGACTGGATAGAATGGTTGGAGGTGTTATGGTGTTTGCTAAAACATCTAAAGCTGCTTCGAGATTATCTGAGTATATTAGACAAAAAAATGTTAAAAAAAGATATTTAGCTATAGTAAATGATAAAATGGATATAACAGGTAATAAAGTGGAGCTTAAAAATTACTTAATAAAAAATGAATGACTAAATATGTCTAGAGTTGTAGATAAATCTGTAAAAGGTTCTAAAGAGAGTATTTTAGAGTATAAGGTATTAAAGAATTTTAAGTATAATAATAAAGATTATTCTTTAGTTGATATTGATCTTCATACAGGAAGGCATCATCAAATAAGGGTACAGTTTGCAAACATAGGTCATCCTTTATATGGAGATGTAAAATATGGAAGTAAAGTTAATAAGGTGGGACAGAATTTAGCTTTATTTTCATATTATTTATCATTTTTTCATCCGACTAAAGATGAATATTTGGAATTTAAATTTTTACCGCAGCAATTGGATAAAAGAGATAAGATATGGGATGTGATATAATGGATTTTGATAGCATAAGGCTTCTTCTGGAGAATATAGAGGAGAAGATTTTGACTTTAAAAGATGCTATAAAAGTTGATGATAAGAAAAATGAACTGATGAGATTAGAAAAAGAGACTTTAAAAGAAGGATTTTGGAATGAAAAAGAGAATTCTTCTAAAATATTGTCTAAAATGAAGCATTTGAAAGCTGATATATCAAAATATGATAAAGTAGTAAAAGAATATGAAGATGCAACTACTTATTTGGAGCTTGCTCAAGAGGAAAACGATTTAGAATCATATAAAGAGGCAAAAAATTTAGCTAGTATTTTACAAGAAAATTTAGAAAGATTAGAAGTTAGTACTTTACTCTCAGATGAATATGATATAAATAATGCTATTGTTACTATTCATCCAGGTGCAGGTGGTACAGAGTCGCAAGATTGGGCTTTAATGCTTTATAGAATGTATACTAGGTGGGCGCAACATATGGATTTTACATTAGAAGTTCTAGATTATCAAGATGGAGAAGAAGCTGGAGTAAAATCCGTATCCTTTTTAGTAAAAGGTGAATATGCATATGGATATTTAAAGGGAGAATCAGGTGTACATAGACTTGTAAGGATTTCTCCTTTTGATGCTAATAGTAGGAGGCATACATCTTTTGCTGCTGTTGAAGTGTTACCAGAAATCTCTGATGAGATTAGTATAGATATAAAACCAGAAGATATAGAAATGGATGTTTATAGAGCAAGTGGTGCAGGCGGGCAGCATGTAAATAAAACATCTTCTGCTGTAAGGCTTAAACATATTCCTACAGGTATTGTTGTTACTTGTCAGACTGAGCGTTCACAGATGCAAAATAGAGAGAATGCTATGAAAATGCTTAAAGCTAAAATATATAAATTGGAAAAAGATAATTTTGACAAAATGATAGATAATATAAAAGGTGAAACTACAGATAATTCTTGGGGAAATCAGATAAGATCATATGTTTTTTGTCCATACACATTGGTTAAAGATCATAGAACTGGATATGAAACATCAAATGTGCAAGCGGTTATGGATGGTAAAATAGATGACTTTATTTACGAATACTTGAAAAATTATGTAAAAAATGATACAATAAAATAGTATTTTATATGGAAAGAGGTGATCTATTGTGGCATACTCTGTGGATTTGTCTAACTATGACAATGAGCTTTTAAAAAGGCTTAAAGAATCAAAATTAATAATAGTAGATTTAGATGGTACTTTAATAGATTTTGAAAAGATTGACAATATAATAATTTCGTATTTATTTCCAGATAATAGAGTAATTAATTCAATTGATAATATTCTATGGAAAATTAATAAGTTAGATGTATTTGGAAATGGATATAGTACACTTAAAATGAGACTTGCTTTTTATTCTATTTTTTGTTGTAGAAGTTATAAGGAATGTAAAAAAATATATTCTGATATGTATGAAAAGTTATCACGAATTGAGTTTACTGATATATATGTTTCTACTTTAAAAAATTTAATTGAATCTGGCTATAAGGTTATTATTATAACTAAAAATGTTTATGCTAAAAATTTGCTAGATTGTAATATATTTAAGATGGATAAAAAGCTAAGTGAAAATTTAAATTTAATTATTTTAGAAAAGGAGAAGAAAAAACAATTTAAAAAAATTGCACAAAAGTATGACAAAGTATGTGTTATTGGAAATAATTTATCTGATGATATAATTAGCTCATACAAAATAGGATCACCATATATTTATATAGGAGAAAGTAGAATTGTTAAATTCTTCTTGAAAGTGTCTAATTATATATTTGACAAAAATAAGAATTCTGCTATAAATAAAAAAGGAATTCAATTAGAAAATTTTAATCAAGTAAAAAAAGTTTTTGAAAAAAATTAGAGACTTTAAAAAAACCCAAAAAGTAAAATACTCTTTGGGTTTTTTCATTTATAGTTATTTATTCTTTTAATTTTATTTCTAGTTCTAACTCATCTCTAATTGGAATATTATTATCTCCTATTTTGGGAATTTCTGGCTTTAAAATTCTTGATTTTTCCATACTATTAATATATATATTGGAAAATGAAAAACCTCTTTTTTGATAAAATGAGAGGGCATGTATATTATCATTTGTTGTAATTAAAAAAACTCTATTACAATTTTTCTTTTTAGCTATATCTATAACTTTTTTTATTAATAGTGTTCCTATGCCATTATTTTCTTTTAAACTATCTAAAGATAAAATCTCACATTCATTATTACTAATATTATATGTAATTAAACCAACAATTTTATTATTGCCATATGCTATAAAACCATCTAGAGTTGTACCATCTATGACTTTTCCTCTAGAAACTATTTTTGTTGAAAACCAATGATCTATTAAAAATTTATTTACTTCATTTCTATTAATTGAATTTATTTCTTTTATATCAAGCATTTTATTCACTCCTTTATAATTTATTATGTATTTTATTTTTCTATTAAAGATTGCATATCTTCTGGTATTTTAGCAGTTACTTGGATAAATTCATTTGTTATCGGATGAGTAAAAGAGACTTTATATGCATGAAGCGCTTGTCTAGATATAAGTCTATCTATATTTTTTATATTATAATGTTCGGCATATAATGTGTCTCCAAGAAGAATATGTCCGATATCAATCATGTGAACTCTTATTTGATGTGTTCTTCCAGTATGTAAGATAACTTTTAATACTGTATAATTTTCTCTTTTATTTCTTTTTAAAACTTTATATTCAGTTTTTGCATAGTCTCCAGAACTATCATCTGTAGTGCATCTAAGTATTATAGTATTATCCATTCTTTTAATTCTTTTCTCAATTATTCCAACGTCATTTTCAATTATACCATTTACTATTGCTATATATTCTTTTTTTATATTTATTTTATTTTTTAGCCTAACGAAGAGTTCTTGAATATATTCGTTTTTGGCAAAAATACATATGCCAGTTGTATTTTTATCTAGTCTTGTTACAATATGTATGTTATATATTCCTTGTTTTTTTAGATATGATGCTACTATATTTGATAAAGTATTTTCATAGTTGTCTGTACTTGGATGAGTAGGCATATTAGATGGTTTATTAACTATAAGTAAATATTCATCTTCATATAATATGTCTATAGGCTCATCTTTTATAGTAAATTTGTCTTCAAATTTTTGTGCGTTTTTTTTATTTATATACTTTTGTAGATCTACAAGTATATTATCATATTCTTTTACTATATAATTTACATGCTCTACTTTGCCATTTACATAAATACAATCTGAATATTTTAATTTCTTTAATAATTCAGTTGAAATATAAAGTCTTTTCTTTAATATATCTTTCAATTTTTTATTGTCATCTTTATTAATTATAACATATTCTAATTTCATAATGTATCTCCTATGGATATTATACTATAATTTTAATATAAAATAAAGAAATACCTAAATTTGTATTTTATTAAGTTGAAAAAAAAAGTCATGTATTGTATAATGATAATGTTTAGAAAGAGAGAAAAAATGAGTAAAGAAAGAATAGATGACTTGGGATTAAATGATAAAAAAATAATACAAAATGAAGATTATTTTTGTTTTGGAATCGATAGTGTTTTACTTGCTAATTTTGTCGAATCTAATAGTAAAAAAAATATAATAGTTGATTTATGCTCTGGTAGTGGAGTTATATCTGTTATAATTTCTCAAAAGAAAAAGTATCAAAAAATATATGCTGTAGAGCTTCAAGATGAAATGTATGATATTCTTAAAAGGAATATAGAGGTAAATAGTTTAAATAATGAGATTATAGCTATTCATAAGAATATAAAAGAATTTACTTTAAACGAAAAGGTAGATATAGTTGTGGTAAATCCACCGTATAAAAAAATAGGTACTGGTATAGAAAATGTAAATGATGTAAAATACATTGCAAGACACGAAAAAGAATGTAGTCTTGATGATGTATTTTTATGTGCAAGTAAATTACTAAAACAAAGAGGAAAATTATATTTAGTACATAAGCCTCAAAGAATTGCGGATTTAATCACAAGTGCAAGAAAGTATAAATTAGAACCTAAAAAAATGAGACTAGTATATCCTACATTAAAAAGTAGTCCTAGTATTGTACTTATGGAGTATTCATATCTTGGAGGAAATGAATTAAAGGTGTTACCGCCTCTTATAGAATATGACGAATATGGTAATTATACAAAAGAGATCTATAATATTTATGGGAGTGAAAAATATGATAAATAAATGTAGAGGAGTGCTATATATTGTTGGAACCCCTATTGGAAATTTAAGAGATATAACTTTGCGTGCTATAGATACTTTAAAAGAAGTAGATTTGATTTTAGCAGAAGATACAAGGCAGACATTAAAACTTTTAAATCATTTAAGTATTGAAAAGAAAATGATAAGTTATCATAGGCATAATGAAGCAGAAAAAATAAATATGGTTGTATCTTTACTTGATGAAGGTAAAAATATAGCTTTGGTATCAGATGCTGGTATGCCAATTATATCTGATCCTGGACAAGGTCTTGTTAAATGCTTAGTAGATAATGAATATAAAATAGAAGTGATTCCAGGTGTTACAGCTTTAATAACTGCTATAGTGCGTTCTGGAATGGATTCTACAAGATTTACTTTTGAGGGATTTTTATCTGTTAGCAAAAAACAAAGGCTAAAAAGACTTAATGAATTAGAAGATGAAGTCAGAACGATGATATTTTATGAAGCTCCACATAAAATACTATACACTTTACAGGATATGTATGATATCTTAGGGGATAGAAATATATGTATATGTAGAGAACTTACTAAAATACATGAGGAGTATTTAAATACTAATTTTAAAGATGCAATTTCTTTTATACAAGAAAATGGTATTAAAGGTGAAATTGTATTAATAGTTGAGGGAAAATCCGAAATAGAGTTAGAAAAAGAAAGAAAAAAAGAACTGGAAAAAGTAGATGCAATAGATCTTGTAAAGAAATATATGTGTGATGGAGAAAATAAAAAAGATGCAATTAAAAAGGTTGCAAAAGAGTTAGGAGTTAATAAAAATGAAGTGTATAAAAAGTGTATAGATTTATAGGAGGATATATGAAAGAAAAAGAACAAGAAAGATTAAAACATATGCTTGAAATAGAAGATGAGTTATATAAAAAAGGATATAAAACAATATGTGGAGTAGATGAAGCTGGACGTGGACCTTTATGCGGACCAGTTGTAGCTGCTGCTGTTATACTAAAACAAGATGATATGATAGAGGGAGTAAATGATTCTAAAAAAATATCTCCTAAAAAAAGAGAAGAGCTTTATGATGTTATAATGGAAAAAGCTTTGGCTGTTGGGGTTGGAATAAAAGGTGTTGATGTGATTGAAAATGTAAATATTTTAAATGCAACAAAACTTGCTATGAAAGAGGCAATACAGAATTTAAAAATAAAGCCGGAGTATGTTTTAATTGATGGAAATCAAATGATTGATATAGATATTAAAGAACAGACTGTTGTGTCAGGGGATGCAAAATCTGAATCTATAGCAGCTGCATCAATAATTGCAAAAGTAACTAGGGATAGAATGCTAATAGAATATGATAAAAAATATCCTGAATATGGATTTAAAAATCATAAAGGATATGGAACAAAAGCACATATTGAAGCTATAAAAAAATATGGACTTACACCTATTCATAGAAAAAGTTTTTGTACTAAATTTATTAAGGAGGATAAATAATATGAATATAATATCATGGAATGTAAATGGTATACGATCTTGTATAAATAAAGGATTTAATGAATTTTTTAAAGATGCTAATGCAGATATTTTTTGTATTCAAGAAACTAAACTTCAACCAGAACAAGCTGAAAGTATACAATTCGACGGATATGAAAGATATATGAATAGTGCAGTTAAAAAGGGGTATTCTGGTACTATGGTATTTACTAAAGTAAAGCCAATGAATGTAACATATGGACTTGGAATAGAAGAATATGATCAAGAGGGAAGAATAATAACATTAGAATATGAAAGATTTTTTGTAGTAAATTGTTACACACCAAATTCTAAAAAAGAACTAGAAAGACTAGATTATAGAATGAAATGGGAAGATGAGGTGCGTAAATATTTGAAAAAGTTAGAAGAAACAAAACCTGTAATATATTGTGGTGATTTAAACGTAGCACATGAAGAAATTGATATAAAAAATCCTAAGACAAATCATTTTAGTGCAGGATTTACTGACCAAGAAAGAGAAAAAATGACGGTACTATTAAATTCTGGATTTATTGATACGTATAGATATTTAAATCCAGATAAGGTATTATATTCTTGGTGGTCATATATGAGACAGGCAAGAGCCAAAAATATAGGTTGGAGAATAGATTATATTATAGTATCTGATTCTTTAAAGAATAATATAAAAAATGCAGATATACTAACATCTGTTATGGGAAGTGATCATTGTCCCGTAAGTTTAGAGATAGAATTTTAATTTTTTCTTGAAAAAGAATTTAGTATATAGTAGAATAGTTTTATAAGAAAAGAGGCGATATTATGGGCTTTTGGAATTTTATCAGAGGTAAAGATGAAAATATAGATGATATGCTTTCTAGAAAATATGGTAAAAATGTTATATCACGATCTTATAGTGATATAAGAAAGACATCAAAGCTAAAATTTAAAGAAACGCTAAATATAAATGATCAGATAATAGAAATGTATAGTAAAAAAAATAAGGACGATATTCAAAATGAACTTTTTAAAAAGTATCTTAATATGTCTAGAGATCAAGTTAATAGTATGTTATTAGAAGATGAGAAAATAGATGAAGAAGTGGATAAGACTTTAGATGGTGTAGATAGAAATAAAAAAGAAGAAGTAAAAAAGCAAGTAAAGGAAGACAACAAAAAAGAAAAGAACGTATTAAAAGATAAAGAAAATGATTTAAAAAGTAAAATATATAAGGCAATGTATTCCAATATGTACAAAGATTATACAAATAAGGTATTACAGTATAAAGATAATCAGTTTGATGATATGGATATTGCGCTTGGAGAGAAACAGTCTGTTGAGATTATGGCTTATGAAAAGAATTTAGAGGGGTTGGAGTTAAGATATTATAATACAACTGGTAAAAATTTTACAACAGATAAAAAAATAAATAAACAAAGAGAAGAGTTTAAAAGCAAATCCGAGTATAATCAAAAAGGAATAGAAAATACAACCGATGATAGAATACAAAGAATAAATAGACTCTATGCTATTCGTGAAGCAAAGTATAGAGAATATATAAATGCTTTAACTGATGAGAGAAAGTCTCCACAAGAAAAAGCTATGTATAAAAAAGATTATGAAGAGGCTAATTATAATTTAATACAAAATGTCCCTTCTCTGCAAGAATACAATAAAGAATTACAGTCACAGCAAAAGAGTGAAGACTTGGCAAGAAAAAGTGGACTTGAAAATAAAAGTGCAATCAATAGTGATTTTAATGAAAAAAGCTTTAAAAATTCTGGAAGATCAGAAAAGGTAACTGAATCAAATGTTGCTGAATATATAGATAAGTCTACTTTAAAACAACAAGAAAGAGAAATTAAAAACTTAGAGTACGCAAATAATATGCAGGAAAATGAGCTTGATGAGGGAAACGTATTGAGTGCGCATTCCATTCAAAATGCACAAGAGTCAAAAAATATATCTAATAAAAATATAAATGAAACTCCTCAAAAGAATGTATCAGATCTAAAAGAAGACGTAAGAAAAAATGAAGAAATAACAAATAAGGACTTTATATCAAGTTTGCGTTCTGGAGTTAAGTCTGGGATGACAGTTGAAGAGGCAAAAGATGAAATAGAAGATGAAATAAAAGAAAGAAATTATAAGGAAAATGTGAGATCAAAACAAGAAGAATATGTAATACAACGCAAGAGACCAAATAATAAAAAATAAGGAGGTAATTTTATGGGACTTGTAACAACAAAAGAAATGTTTAAAAAAGCTTATGAAGGAGGATATGCAATAGGTGCATTTAATGTAAACAATATGGAAATCGTTCAAGGTATAATGGAAGCAGCAAATGAAACTAATTCACCAGTAATACTTCAAGTATCTGCTGGGGCAAGAAAATATGCTAATCCAATATATTTGAAAAAATTAGTAGAGGCAGCAATTGAATGTAATAAGCAGTCAGGAAAAGATATACCTGTAGTACTTCATTTGGATCATGGAGCAGATTTTGAGATCTGTAAAGATTGTATCGACAGTGGATTTACATCTGTAATGATTGATGGATCAAAATACAGTTTTGAAGAAAATATTGCATTAACAAAGAAAGTTGTAGAATATGCTCATCCAAGAGGCGTAGTTGTTGAAGCCGAGCTTGGAAAACTTGCTGGTGTAGAAGATGATGTTAATGTATCATCAGATGATGCAATGTATACTAATCCAGATGAAGCTGTTGAATTTGTAAAAAGAACAGGATGTGATTCTTTAGCAATTGCAATTGGAACTAGTCATGGAGCATATAAATTTAAAGGTGATGCAAAATTAAGATTTGATATATTAGAAGAAGTTGGTAAAAAATTACCAGGATTTCCAATTGTTTTACACGGTGCATCTTCTGTACCACAAGAATTTGTAAAAATGTGTAATGAATATGGCGGAAATATACCTGGTGCAAAAGGTGTACCAGAAGAAATGCTTAGAAAAGCTGCAACAATGGCAGTGTGCAAAATAAATATCGATAGTGATATACGTTTAGCAATGACTGCTAATATAAGACAATGTTTTACTGAAAAGCCAGAGGTATTTGATCCTAGAGTATATTTAGGTCAAGCAAGAACTGCTGTAAAAGATATGGTAAAGCATAAAATCACTGATGTCTTAGGATGTGCAGGAAAAGCCTAGGGAGGTGCAATATGCAATATACATATACTCCAAAAGAAACTTGCTCAAAAAAAATGATAATTGATATAAATGAAGATAATGAGACTATAAATTCAGTAAAAATAATTGGAGGCTGCCCTGGAAATACCGTAGGAGTATCAAAACTTGTTGAGGGAAGAAAAATAAAAGATGTAATAAATATGTTAAAAGATATTCCTTGTGGACTAAAAGGCACTTCTTGTCCTGATCAGTTATCAAAAGCTTTAGAGGAAATAGTAAAAAATATAGGTTAAAGTTATACTTTAGCCTATTTTTTTGACAGTAAATGTAAAATAGTTTATAGTATTTTACTTGAAGAATAATATTATTTATAGTATAATTATATACTAGTAGTGATAGGTGAAATTGTAGTAATAATTTGTGAGTGTAATTTTTATAAAATACTTAGAAATTATTATTACAAGCCTATTATTACTATATTAATATTTAGGAGGAATAAAAAAATGTTTAAAAAATTTGAAACAACTTTTGCAGGTAAAAAGCTTGTTGTTGAAGTTGGAAAAATGGCAACACTTTCTAATGGCTCATGTCTTGTAAGGTATGGTGAGACAGCAGTACTTGTTAATGTTAATATGTCTAAAGAGCCAAGAGAAGGAATAGATTTTTTACCATTATCTGTTGATTATGAAGAAAGATTATATTCAGTAGGTAAAATACCAGGTGGCTATATAAAAAGAGAAGGAAAGCCATCAACAAAAGCAATACTAGTATCTAGAGTTATTGATAGACCACTAAGACCACTATTTCCGAAGGATTATAGAAATGATACAGCTATAAATGCATTAGTGCTTGCTGTTGATCCAGATATTTTACCAGAGATCCCGGCATCCGTTGGTGCATCAATTGCACTTAATATATCAGATATTCCATTTGATGCATTAGTTGGTACAGTGAAAGTTGGAATTGTAGATGATAAAATAGTACTAAATCCGGATTTAGAGCAAAGAGAAAAATCAATACTTGATTTAACTGTTTCTGCTACACCAACAAAAATATGCATGATAGAAGCAGGTGCTAATGAAGTATCTGATGAGAAAATGCTAGAAGCAATAAAAGTTGCACATCAAGAAATTAAGAATTTATGTGAGTTTATATTTAATATAAAATCTGAAGTAGGAAAGAAAAAAGCAGAATATAAGTCTTTTGCTATACCTCAAGATTTAGCAGATTTTATAAGTGATATAGCTTATGATAAAATGAAAGAAGCTGTACAGACGAAAGATAAAAATCAAAGAGATGAAAATGTAACAAAAGTAGATGATTTTGTTATTGAACAATACAAAGAAAAATATGGTGATGATATATATGAAGAGAATAAATCTATGGTAGCAGAGGCTTTATATAAGGCTGAAAAAAAAGCTGTAAGAGATTTAGTAATAAAAGAAGGAAAGCGTGTAGATGGAAGAGGGCTTGATGAAATAAGACCACTAAGTGCTGAGGTTGGACTTTTTGAAAGAGTTCATGGTAGTGCTTTATTTACTAGAGGACTTACACAAGTATTATCTATGGTAACTCTTGGTAGTGCATCTGATGTTCAAGAGCTAGATGGACTTGATGAGGAAGAGCAAAAAAGGTATATGCATCACTATAATATGCCAGCATATAGTGTAGGTGAAGCTAGGCCTTCACGTGGACCTGGAAGAAGAGAAATAGGTCACGGTGCATTAGCTGAAAGGGCTTTAGAGCCTGTTATACCATCTCAAGAAGAATTTCCATATACAATAAGAGTTGTATCAGAAGTCTTAAGTTCTAATGGCTCTACATCGCAAGGAAGTGTATGTGGCTCAACACTTGCTTTAATGGATGCTGGTGTGCCAATAAAAGCACCGGTTGCCGGAATATCAACAGGATTATTTACTAAGGATGGAGATACTAGTGATTATATAATGGTCACAGATATTCAAGGAATAGAAGACTTTTTTGGAGATATGGATTTTAAAGTTGCGGGAACTAAAAAAGGTATTACTGCTATACAAGTGGATATAAAAATAGACGGTCTAACATATGAAATAATAGAAGAAGCTTTTAAAAGAACACATAAAGCAAGAAACTATATTTTAGATGAGGTAATGTTAAAAGCTATAGATAGACCTCGTCCAAACGTATCAAAATATGCTCCAAAAATAGAAATAATCAAGATTAATCCAGATAAAATAAGAGATGTTATTGGTTCTGGTGGAAAAACTATTAATAAGATTATAGATGAGACAGGAGTAAAAATAGATATAGAAGATGATGGAACTGTATATGTTTCAGGTGTTGATCAAGAAAAGTTGGATAGAGCTATAAGCATTATTGAGTCTTTAACAAGAGATGTCGAACTTAATGGAGTATATATGGGTAGAGTGACAAAAATATTGCAATTTGGTGCTCTAGTTGAAATTCTTCCTGGAAAAGAAGGATTATTACATATATCTAAAATATCAAAAGAAAGAGTTAATAAGGTAGAAGATGTATTAAGTGTTGGAGATGAAATTTTAGTTAAAGTAATTGAGTATAATAAAGAAGATGGAAAGATTAGTCTTTCTGCAAAAGATGCAATGAAAGTATAGAGGTGTTTTAGATGCAGGTATATGCATTTGTTGGTAAAACAGGAACAGGAAAGAGTTATAATGCTTTAAGGGTTGCAAAGTCACATGATATAAAATATATTATTGATGATGCTATTTTAATAAAGGAGACTAAAGTTATAGCCGGAAAATCTGCTAAGACAGAAGCAAGTAAAATTGCTTCTGTTAAGGCAGCTATATTTTTAGATGAAAATAGAAGAAAAGAAATGATAAAGGCAATAAAAAAGGAAAAAATAGACAAGATATTAGTACTTGGAACTTCAGATGAAATGGTAGAAAAAATAGCACAAAACTTAGAGCTTGGAAAAATATATAAGACTATTTATATAGAAGATGTAGCTACTCCGGAAAAAATAGAAGAGGCCAGAAGATCAAGACTTGAAGAGGGTAAGCATGTAGTTCCAGTTCCTACTTTTGAGATTAAAAAACAATTTTCGGGATATTTTATGGATCCACTTAGAATGTTTGATATCTTTAGAAGAGAGAGTAGTAATTTGTACGAAGCAGAAACATCTGAAAAAACTATTATTAGGCCAACATATAGCTATCTTGGAAAATTTAGAATATCAGATAATGTTATAAAAGAGATAGTATCATATGTTGTTGAAAAAATAGATGGAATTAATAAAGTACTAAAAGTATTTACAGAAAAATACATAGATGGTATGAGAATTGAAATTGATCTACAAATAAAATTTGGAAAAAATATACCTGCACTCAGCAAACAGGTTCAAGATGCTATTGTACATGCAATAGATACTATGACTGGTATCAATTTATTTGGAATAGATATGAATGTAACTTCTATAGTAAGATAAAAGAAAAATAAGTGATAAATGTTAAAAATTATTGAAATAATACGGATTTTGTAGTAAAATGTACGCGAGGGTGATAATTAATGGAAACTATTAGATTTACGGAAAGAAGAAAAACTACAAAATTGCCGGCAATACTTGTAATGTTGTTTTTAATTATAGGCGGATGTTTTGTAGCTTATGCTATAAAGTTTGAAGATAATCCTAGAATGCTTGGGTTATCTGGAGAAATATTAACAACAGAAACTAATGGGTTAGAGGAAGTTAATCAGACTGATGCAGAAAAATTAGAACAAGCTATGAATCTTAATTATGAAATAAGAGATATTAGTTCTGTAGATAAAAGTACATCTACCTTTGTAAGTGATATACATTTACCAATTCTATATGTAGATGGTAAAGAATTAGCAGATTTAAATGCTAAAATTCAGGGTGAGTATACTCAAAGATTTGAATCTTTAAAATCTCAAATGTCACAAGCAGAGAGTAATTATTCTTTTAATGTAACTTATACATACTATGATAATATAGTTGGCGTAAGAAAAGTGGTATCTTTGGTAGTTAAACAACAAATAATAGATACAGATTCTCAAAAGATAACATCTGAGCGAATAAATACATATAATGTTGACTTAGCTGCTAAAACGATACTTACACAATCAGATGTATTAGTTGATATGTTGGGAAAAGATTATAAAAATATATTAAAAAATCAAGTGAAATCTTATGTGGTTTCGCAAGGATTAATAAACGAAGAAGATTACAATTATGAAATAACTGAACTTGAAAATTTTTATATACAAGATTCAAAATTTCATATAGTATTTAATACTGATTCAGACAACATAGTTAATAGTAATGTAGGAGTACTAGATATACAAATAGAAGGTGAATAAAGGGAGGAAATAAAATGCTAGATTCAATGGAAAAATTGGTAAATTTATGTAAAAATAGAGGATATATATATCCAGGCTCTGAAATATATGGGGGACTTGCTAATACTTGGGATTATGGACCATTAGGCTCTGAATTAAAAAATAATATCAGATCTGCTTGGAGAAAAAAGTTTATTCAAGAAAGTCAATATAATGTAGGACTTGATGCTGCTATTTTAATGAATCCTCAAACTTGGGTAGCATCAGGACATGTTGGCGGCTTTTCTGATCCTTTAATAGACTGTAAGGAATGTAAGACAAGACATAGAGCGGATAAATTAATCGAAGAGTGGGCACATTCTCAAGGAAAAGATATGATTGCGGATGGAATGAGTGATGAACAGTTAGTTGATTTTATTAAGAAAAATAATATTCCTTGTCCAAAATGTGGAAAGAGTAATTTTACTGATATTAGGAAATTTAACCTTATGTTTAAGACGTTTCAAGGTGTAACAGAAGATAATACTGCTACTATATATTTAAGACCAGAAACTGCACAAGGTATTTTTGTAAACTTTAAAAATGTTATGAGAACAACAAGAAGAAAATTGCCTATGGGCATAGCTCAAATAGGAAAAGCTTTTAGAAAGGAAATAACACCTGGAAACTTTATTTTTAGAACAAGAGAATTTGAGCAAATGGAACTTGAATTCTTCTGCAAGCCAGGAACAGATCTTGAATGGCATAAATATTGGAAACAGTTTTGCAAAAATTGGCTATTAAGCTTAGGAATGAAAGAAGAAAATATGAGGTTACGTGATCATTCAAAAGAAGAATTATCTCATTATAGTGCTGCAACAACAGATATCGAATTTGCTTTTCCTTTCGGTTGGGGAGAGCTATGGGGAATAGCTGATAGAACTGATTTTGACTTATCACAACATATGAAGTTTTCTGGAGAAGATATGACTTATACAGAAGCTGATACTAATGAAAAATATGTACCGTATTGTATTGAACCTTCACTTGGATGTGATAGAGTTGCTCTAGCTTTTTTATGTAATGCATATGATGAGGAAAAGATATCTGATAATGATACAAGAGTTGTATTACATTTACATCCTTACTTGGCTCCAATAAAGATAGCTGTATTACCACTTTCTAAAAAATTATCTGATGGTGCAAGAAAAATACAAGAAATGCTATCTAAAGATTATTTTGTTGATTACGATGAAACAGCAAGTATTGGTAAAAGATATAGAAGACAAGATGAGATTGGAACACCATATTGCATCACTTATGATTTCGATTCAGAAAATGATCAATGTGTAACAATAAGAGATAGAGATACAATGGAGCAAGTTAGAGTAAAAATAGATGAGTTAAAAAATTGGTTTAGTGATAAATTTAATTTTTAATTATAGGAGGATAAGATATGAAAAACAATGGAAAAATTAGCAAAGATACAGTTTCTTTAAAAAGAAAAGTTACTACATATGTAGTAGTAGGTATTATTACATTTACAATGATTTTCTCAGTATTTGCTACACTAATATCTGCAATGCAATATTAGTTAATGGGAGGGAGTAATTATGCAAAATATAATAAAATCCCTTGGTGATATAGTATCATATGTAGTGAATTTGTTAGATCTTACGAGTCCCGCTAGGTATATTATTACAGCAATTGACATTATTTTAGTAATTGCAATTATAGTATATATAGCAAAAATAATTAAAAAAACAAGGGCTGGTCAAATAGTAAAAGGTGTATGTCTTTTAGCATTAATATATGTTATAGCTAAGCTTACTAATATGGTTATATTAACATTTTTATTAGATAACTTTATGTCTTATGGTATTATATTGCTTATAATAGTATTTCAACCTGAGCTTAGAAATGTATTTGAAAAGCTTGGAAGAAGCAAGATAGTAGATGTGTTTGATATGGACGATAATATACTAGTAAAACATTCTATATCTGAAATATCTAAGGCTGTCGAAATAATGTCTATGAAACAAATTGGCGCACTTATAGTAATTGAGAGAAATACTAAAGTATCAGAGGTATTAAGAGAAGGAATACCACTTAATGCTAAAGTAACCTCAGAGCTTATTCAAAATATATTTATGCCAAGAACTCCATTACATGATGGTGCAATAGTTATATCTGGTTCAGAAATACTTGCAGCAAAATGTATATTGCCTTTAGCATCTGAGGTATCTGTTCCAAAGAGCTTAGGTACAAGGCATAGAGCTGCTGTAGGAATAACAGAAATATCAGATGCTTTAGTAGTTGTTGTATCTGAAGAGACTGGAACTATTTCTTTGGCTGAGGGTGGAAAACTAACTAGAGATCTTACAGCCGACACCTTAAGAGATTTACTTTTAAAGAAACTAGATAGAACTAAAAATAAAAATGTAATAAAAAATATTGTTAAAAAGTAATATATATTATTTTGTATTCATATATAACAGACTATAAGGAGTTATATATGAATATTATTTTTATTGATGATAAGATACTTAGTAATAAATCAAAGCTAATTTGCTATTTATATGAAAAATATGGCTTTTGGGTTAAAAAATGTAAAAACAAAAGAATATATACATTACTTATAAATAAAAATAAAGTTAATGTAAAAATTTTAAAAAAGGTTTTAAGTTTTATATTAAGAAAAGATATTAATTATGTAGTTTTAAGTAAAAGTATAGATCAAAATAAATCTATTCTTAGTTTTTTTAAAGAGCATGAAAACATTACGATAGTTACACAGCAAAATAATTTATTAAAAAATGATTTGATTTATATAAACAAATATATAAATGATAAACAAATAATGAAGGAACAAGTAAGAGTCTTATTTGTCATAGATAGTATAAATGATATTATTGTATCAAAACTGTATTATTTTATACAAAATTATAAAATAGTTGATATATTGTTATTAGATACTCAAAATTATTCTAAAATAAAAAAATTTGTAGATAAAATAAACAATGAAGAGGGAACAGTAATAGAAATTATTGACAAAATTAAGCAGAAGAATTATAATATAATCCTTGTGTTTTCAAAAAAACAAAAGTTCTTTTATGATTGTAGTAATTCATATATCCTAGATTATAATAATAGTGATTTAGATATTTGTTCAAATACATATTTGATATTTGAAAAAAATAAGCAAAGATTTATTGAATTATTTAAACTTATAGGTATGGATATATCTAGATTTGAAAAAACAAAGTTAGGTAAACTATATATACATACAAATGGATTTATACTTGACAAATAGTGTATAATAGTAGTGTTAAATTTTAGGAGGGATATTTATGGAAGAAAGAGATATAATGTTAACAGAAGAAGGATATAAAAAATTAGTAGATGAATTACAATATTTAAAAGGACCAAGAAAAATGGAAGTTGCAGAAAGAATAAAAGTTGCAAGAGAATTTGGAGATTTATCTGAAAATTCCGAGTATGAAGAGGCAAAAAATGAACAGGCTTTATTAGAAGCAAAAATTGCTGAAATCGAAGCAACTATAAGAAATGCTAAAGTTGTTGCTGATCATGAAATATCAACAGATGAAGTTGGCGTTGGAACACAAGTAACAGTGTATGATTATGAATTCGATGAGGAAATTACATATAGCATTGTTGGTGCAACAGAAGTTAATATGGCTGAAAATAAAATATCAAATGAATCACCTGTAGGAAGAGCTTTAATGGGTAAGAAAAAAGGAGAGGATTTTGAAGTAGAAACACCTGCCGGAATATCAAAATATAGAGTTGTAGATATTAAAAGAATATAAATAGATTTAGGAGTGAACAAGATATGGGAGATATTAGTGAATTAAAGAGAGTTCGTTTAGAGAAGGAGCAAAAATTAAAAGATTTAGGTATTAATGTACATCCAGAAAGATATGAAATTACTCATTCTTTAAAAGACGTAAGAAATTTAGGCGAAGGCGTAAAAAATGTTAGAGTAGCAGGGCGTGTTATGTCTAAAAGAAAAATGGGTAAAATTAGTTTTATGGACTTAAGAGATATTGAAGGAAAGATACAACTAGTATTTAAAAGAGATGATATTGGTGAAGAAAATTACAAATTATTACATTCTACAGTAGATATAGGTGATTTTATAGGTGTAGAAGGTGATACATTTGTAACACAAGCAGGAGAGAAGTCTATACAAGTTAAAAGTTACGAATTCTTAGGAAAAGCATTAAGACCATTACCAGAAAAATTTCATGGAATTTCAAATCAAGAAATGTTATATAGAGAAAGACATTTAGATTTAATCATGAATGATGAGACTAAGAAAAGATTTCTACTTAGATCAGATTTCATAAAATTACTAAGAGAATTTTTATGGTCTAAAGGATTTATAGAAGTTGATACACCAGTATTACAAAACACAGCTTCTGGTGCTACAGCTAGGCCTTTTATTACACATCATAATACATACGATACTGATGTGTATTTGAGGATATCTCCTGAATTAACTTTGAAAAAATTAGTTGTAGGTGGATTTACTAATGTTTTTGAGGTTGCAAGAGACTTTAGAAATGAAGGTATTAGTGTAAACCATTTGCAAGACTTTACTATGGTAGAAGGATATAGTGCATATTATAATTATAAGGATAATATGAAGCTAATGAGAGAAATGATAATTTATATTATAGGAAAGTTATTTAATGGAAATTTAGTTGTAAATATAGGAGGAAAAGACATAGACTTTGGTGCAGAATGGGACGAGGTATCTTTTAGAGACTTATTAATTAAAGACTGTGGTATTGATATTAATAATTTCAAAACTGCTGCTAGTTTACTTGAAGAAATAAGATCAAAAGGTATTGAATTAGAAGCTGAAAATATTGAAAGCCTAGGAAGAGGAAATTTAATAGATCAATTATATAAAAAGGTTAGTAGACCTTATATAATTAAACCTACTTTCTTGACTGGACATCCTATAGATTTATCTCCACTTGCTAGAAGCAATGACGAAAATCCAGAAATAACTGATAGATTTCAACTTATTGTAAATGGACAAGAAATCATAAATGGATATTCAGAGCTTGTTGATTCTCAAGAACAAGAAAGAAGACTTATTGAACAAAATAAATTAAAAGATAATGGTGATGAAGAAGCAATGAGTATTGATCATGAATATATAAAGGCTATGGAATATGGAATGCCACCTATATCTGGATGGGGACTTGGAATAGACAGATTTTTACAATTTTTAACAAATAGTTATAATATAAGAGATGTAGTATTATATCCTTTGTTAAAAAGAAGAGATAATGTTGAAATTGATGATGAATCAGAAGAATAAAAAATAGCTCTTAAAAGAGCTATTTTTTATTTGTCTATTTTTACTATATTAATAGCATTTTTTATAATTTCGCCTCTAATTTTATTAGTATAAATTACTTCACCATCTATACTTAAAGGAAATTTATGATTTGATACTATGGATACATATGAAATATTGTCATCAATGTATACAGGATCTAAGCCTTCGTGTTCACAGTTTTTATATTTAGGTAAAAATACAATCTTCTTTAGTAAGCCTGTTGAATATATTTTACATATACTAAGTTTACCATCGTTAGCACTCGCTCTAGGTGCCGGAACAACACCACCACCATAATATCTTCCATTTGATACAGCGATTAAAGTGTATTTTGATTTTTCAACAAAAGTATTAGTTCTTACTCTTAATTTGAAATTTTTATTTTTAAGTAATGTAAATAAAATTGATAGATTGTATACTGCTTTTCCAGATATAAAAGGAATCCATCTAAAATATTTTATATTGTATGCAACTAAAGCATCAAAACCAGCATTTAATATATTTATACAATATCTATTATTATTAAGTTTTATTATATCAAATTTTGAACTTTCCTTATTTATAGATGAATTTATTATTTTTCTTAAGGAAAAGTATTTATTTACATGTTTAGAAAAATCATTTCCGGTTCCGCATGGAAGTACTACTACATCTGAATTTGTGTTTATAATTCCTGACACTATTTCATTTAGGGTACCATCTCCACCAACACTATAAAATCTTATATCTTGTACATGTGACAGCTCATATGCAATTTCACGCAATTGTCCTTTATATTTTGATGTAATGATATCTGAATCTATATTATATTTTCTTAATAGTTTTTGTATAGTCTGAGCGTATTTATATCCTTTTTTTTTCCCGGATATTGGATTAACCATAATTACATGTTTCATAAAAACCACTCCAATAAAATTATAACATTTAAATATGCAATTAACAAGTTTTTAAAATTGACTTTATATTTTTCAGATGATATAATTCTATAGGGGAGAATTTACTTATGGAATATAAGAGAATTGATAAAATAAATTACTATTTGGAAATAGCAGATACAGTATTAAAAAGAGGTACATGTCTTAGAAGAAATTATGGCGCTGTAATTGTAAAAAATGATGAAATAATATCTACAGGGTATACAGGAGCTCCTAGGGGAAGAAAAAACTGTATTAATCTAGGATATTGTGCAAGAGAAAAATTAAATATAAAAAGTGGAGAAAAATATGAATTATGTAGATCTGTACATGCTGAACAAAATGCTATAATTTCTGCTGCAAGAAAAGATACATTAAATGCTACTATGTATATGGTAGGAAGAGATGCAAAAACAGGAGAATTAATTAATCATATTGATTCTTGCAGTATGTGTAAAAGAGTGATAATAAATGCAGGAATCGACAAAGTTGTTGTAAAAGATAAAAATGCAGTTGAGGGATATAGAATAATTAATGTACAAGATTGGGTTGATTATGACGAAGTTTTAGAAGAAAAAATAAAAAAGATTGTGGAGGGAAAATAAATGGCATTAAATATAGTATTAGTTGAACCAGAAATCGCTGTTAATGCTGGTAATATTGCAAGAACTTGTGCAGCAATAGGAGCAAAGCTTCATATGGTAAAACCATATGGCTTTGATACATCTGATGCTGCTGTAAGGAAGCATATGAAAAGAGCAGGATTAGATTATTGGGATAAAGTAGAAATAATAGAATATGAAAATTTAGAAGAATTTAAAAACAAAACTAGAGGAGAAAATATATATTTATTATCTACTAAATCTAAAAAATGTTATACTGATATAAAATATAAAGATAACTCATATTTAGTATTTGGTCCTGAAACTAGAGGATTGCCAGAAGACTATATACTTGAAAATTTTGAAAATGCAGCAAGAATTCCAATGAGAGACATAATTAGATCACTAAATTTATCTAATAGTGTAGCCATTGTTGCATATGAGGCAGAGCGTCAATTAGGCTACAAAGATTTGCTACAGGTAAGTCCTTATTTTGATAAAAAATAGAATTACATGTTGACAACAAACACTTATTAGTGTATAATAATACACGTAGCTTGAGACTAAAATATGGTTTCAAAGTTACAAATGGCGGCATAGCTTAGTTGGCTAGAGCGTTCGGTTCATACCCGAAAGGTCACAGGTTCGACTCCCGTTGCCGCTACCAAGAAAAATAGAGCTAAGTGCTATTATGTGCTTAGCTCTATTTTTTTATATCTCTTCTTTAAAATTAGATCTACTCCATAGCCATAAAGGAGTATGTATGTCAATTGGTGAAAGAGGCGAGTCTTTAAGAAGTTTATTCCAATTATTTATACAAATTATTTGAGCATTACTTTTTTCGTAATCTTCTTTAGAAATTACTTCAAGTTTAATACTGGATTTTAGTACATGTGTATCTGGTGCTACAGTTAAATCTTGTTTATTTATATATTTTATATTTGTATATTGGTAAATAACAAACATCCAATAATTACATATCTTATTTCCAGATAAATATGGAAAATCTTTTTTATGCTCTTTTTGGATGAAATTGCGTATTTTATTCACATCGTTATTACATATACTAAATATATTTCTTATATCACCATTAAGTAATGTTTCTATTGTTTTACATAGTGTTATCCATATATTAGTTTGTTTATCTTTTTGCAAAGCTAGTCTATATTTTACTAGAGCTTGTTGAACTTTTTCAAAATCACTGTTTATTACTTTTGACGTATCAAATACAAAGTTAGTTTCAGTATCAAGGTATGTTTTTTTAGCACTTTCCCATAATTTGTATGAATTTCTTTGATAATTTAAAGCCATTGGAAGAGTAAAGTAATTAAAATTTTCTTTGGATGATTTTGGTAGTTCTGGATTTTCATCTTCTGGCATAAAGTCTCCACCTAGTTTACCACTAATGTATAATTTATATAATTTGTTTACTTTTTCCAATTTTTGATCGTTTGTCATAAAATCACCAACTTAATTATACCATATAATGCAAAAAAAGAATGCTTTATTTAGCATTCTTTAAACATTCAGGACATATGCCGTGAAATTCTAATGTATGACTTGTTATATTAAATCCAGTTTCTTTTTTTATTTTTCTTTCAATTTTTTCTATATCACACATATCTGTTGGATATGCTTGATTACATTTATCACAAATAAGATAGTGTTTATGCTCAGTATTTGCTAATTCATAGTAACTTATTTTATCTTGTCTAACACTTTTTGTGATCAAATCTTTTTCAACTAAATTGTTTAATGTTCTATATACTGTTGAAAGATTAATATTGATACTTTGTGAAACTGTGTTATAGATTTCCTCAGCAGTTAATGAATTTGACGAATTTTTTATTACATTAAATATATAATCTTTTTTCATAAATTATAATATTTTTATTATTAAATCTATAACTATTCCACAAAATACACCTATAATATATACAAGTCCTAATATTTTAAAATTTTCTTTTAAATTTTTATTAGTTTTAAATAATATAATACTTCCAACTCCAGCCCCGGTAGATAGTCCTGCAATTATTGATCCTAGACTAATACTACCATCTATAAATAGTTTTGTAAGTAGTACAGATGATGCACAATTTGGTATAAGTCCTATAATACTTGCAATAAAAGGTTGAAATATAGATCCAGAAAGTATAAATTTTTCAAAAGTATCCATTCCTATATATTCAATTAATAAGTTTATTGCAAAAGATATAATAATTAAAAATAAGAATATATTTAAAGTATGATATATACTAGATTTTAGAATTCCATGTTCACAATCACAGTCTTTACATGTGTTATGAATATGATCATTCATTTCTTTAGTAGTATCTTTAGATGTATGTTTATTTTTAAATATCATGTCTATAATAGAACCAAATAGTACAGCAATAACAAATTTAATAATCAAAATTATAATTAAATCTTTAGTTCTTTCTGGATAGGTTAACATTATAGGAATAGCTTCATCTGAGGTTGCTAGAAAAACAGCTATCAATGTTCCCATAGTTATAACTCTATTAGAAAATAAGTTTGCTGCTATTGCGCTAAAGCCACACTGTGGAATGATTCCAAGTGCAGCGCCAACTATTTTACTATACTTGCCAGAGGTAGAAAGTGATTTTTGTAATTTTTGAGATGATTTATGCTCAATAAATTCTATTATTAAGTAAGAAATAAACAGAAAAGGTAGGATTTTTATTGAGTCTATAAGAGTCTCAGTTATTATATCTATCATTTCATCCTCCTAAAAAATACGCAAATCATTTGCGAGTACTCTATTATATAATTATTTTCATTATTTGTCAATATATATAGTAAAAATAGTTATAGAGTTTACAAAAAAGCATGTCATTTTTTGTGAAAATAAAACAAAATTTGAAATTTTAAGTTTTAACTGACCAATAATTCGATTGACAAAATACTAATTTAAAGAGTATAATACATTATGTATATTGGAGAGGGGAATATAAAATGAGAAGTTTAAGAGATTTTAAAGTGCCAGATTTTAAATTTCCAAAATTTAAGATGAAAAATATAGAGAAAATAGATGATTTAACAAAAGAAGCAAAAAATAAAGAAAAATCTAAAGAATATAAGCCAGGAGATCCAATACCAGAGCCTATTCGTTATAATACTATGCAAGATGTATTTAAGGATGTTACAGAAAAATATAAAAATAATACTTTAATACTCGAAAAATTTGATCACAAAGGAAAATATGAGGAGATAACATACGGTAAGTATAGAGAAGATGTAATAGGTTTTGGAACAGGATTAATAGAATATCTTGGATTAAAAGATAAAAGAGTTGTAATAATAAGTGAAACTACTTATGAATGGTATGTTTCATATATGGCTTTACTTTGTGGAGTTGGTATTGCTGTACCAATGGATAAAGAATTGCCTGAAAATGAGTTTGAAAATTTAGTGAAAAGATCAAAAGCTTCTGCTATAATATATTCACATAGAAAAAAAGAATTGATAGATAAGGTAAGGGATAATCTACCTGATGTTGAATATTTTATAGAAATGTATTCAGATAAAGAATTAGATGGAAAAGATGTAGGCTTTGAACAAGTTAAAAAAATCGGAAACAAATTATATGAAAATGGAAATAATTGTTTGTTGGATACTAAAATTGATAGAGAGGAATTTAAAGTACTTATATTTACATCTGGAACTACATCAGCTTCAAAAGGCGTAATGCTATGTAATAGAAATCTAACTGAAAATATATATGCTGCTGGTTCATATGTTTACGTTAAACAAACAGATAGGCTGTTTTCTGTATTACCATTACATCATACTTATGAATCAACAATAGGATTTTTATTTCCGTTTGCTTGTGGTGCATCAGTTGCAGTGTGTGAAGGGCTAAAATATATTGTTACTAATTTAAAGGAGACAAAACCTACTGCAATGATTGCTGTACCATTGTTAATAGAGAGTTTATATAAAAAGATTAATCAGACAATTAAAAAGAGTGGCAAAGAGACTTTAGTTAATTCTATGATACATGTTACTAATGCATTAAAACTTGTAGGGATAGATATTAAAAGAAAAGTCTTTGCAGAAATTTATGATAATCTTGGTGGAAATATAAGAATAATTGTATCTGCTGCTGCTCCTATAGATAAAAAGATAGGAAAATGGATAGAAGATATTGGAATAGAATTTCTACAAGGTTATGGATTGACTGAGACAGCACCTATTGCAGCTCTTACTCCAGAGTCAGATCCACATATAGGTTCTGTTGGTAAAGCAGTAAAATGTGCTCAGTTAAAAATAAAAGATCCAAATGAAAATGGCGAGGGAGAAGTATTAATAAAAAGTACTACTTTAATGCTTGGATATTATGAGATGGAAGAGGAAACAAAAAAAGCAATTAGTAAAGATGGTTGGTTTAATAGTGGAGATGTAGGATATTTAGATAAAGACGGGTTCTTATATATTACAGGACGTTCAAAAAATGTTATAGTTACTTCTAATGGTAAAAATATATATCCAGAAGAAATAGAACTTGTTTTATCTAAGATACCATATATATCTGAATGTATGGTTTATGGTAAAGGTGAAAAAGATAATTTAGTAGTATCTGTAAAAGTAATACCAAATTATGATTATATTAAAGAAAATGTAAAGGAAAATATGACTGATGAAGAAAGATATAATTTGATTTGGGAGGAAATAAAGAAAGTAAATAAAACATTAACTTCATATAAAGCTATTAAAAACCTTGAAATTAAAAAAGATGAGTTTGAAAAAACAACAACTATGAAAATTAAAAGGTTTGCAGAGCTACAAAAGGATAAAGAGAAAAAGGATAAAAAATAATTTATTAAATGCCAGTTATTATATTTATAATAGCTGGTTTTTTATTAAATTGTATTAAAATTTGAAAGAATGAATAAAATATTGTATAATTAAAATATACAGTTATTTCTAACTGTATATTTAAAATAAGGAGAGTGGATATCAAAATCGAGTAAAAAATCTTAAAGGCTGAGTATGTGTTATCAGTATAATAAAAACACAAAATCAAATAAGAATTGGAGAGTGTTTATAATGGAAAGTGCCTCGGGTAGTATTACTATTAACAAGGCGACTAAAAAAGACATAAAGGATATTGCAGAATTAATTTATATTACAGAGCCAAAACCTGAAGCTGAATGGGGATATGGCTCTGAAGAGGAAATGAAAAATGTATTAAAATATTTAATGAAAGTAAAAAATAACAGATTTTCATTAAAAAACTTTATAGTAGCAAGAAAAGACGATAAGTTAATTGGAATGGCTTTGCTAATTGATGGTAAAGATGTAATTAGATTAACAATTAATAGTGAAAAAAAAGTTTTTAAAATTCAAAAGGGACTTTTAAATAAGCTTGGATATATCTATTCATCAATAAAAGATTTTTTGTTTTATAAGAAAGAATGCGAGGATGATGAGTTTTATATATCTAATATAGCTATAAAAAAAGAATATAGAAGAAATGGATATGCTAAGATTATGATTGGTAAAATTAGTGAGATGGCAAAAAGAAATGGGTATGATAAAGTTTCACTAATAGCTAAAAATGATAAACTAATTAAATACTATGAAAGCTTGGGATTTAATTTGATAAATAAAAGAATAAGGAGAATGATTTCTCAAATATAAAATTAAATGTGTACATACTAAAATGGTCCTAAGTCAATATTTGAAGTGAAAAATTAATCAAAACTTTAATAGAATCAATGAAAGATGAATTCAAAACTGAATTCATCTTCTTTATGTTTAAATAAAATGCTTTTAACCCTTAAGAGAACAAGTTATTTTTAATGATATGTTTAAACGAAGAATATAAGTCCATAGAAAAAATTTACTTTATTTTTTTTATTATAACGAGAGAAATAAGCTTCTAAATTGTCATATTTCCTAGATTTAGCAATATATAATTAAATTGATTTTTATTCTAAAATTTGTAATATTATATGATGGAGTTTAAGTAATAAAATTAAATTTAATGTAATTAAAGATTGATATAAGTTAAATGAAAATTTAAATGAATATCAAAGATAAAAATATAGCTTTGCTATGTAATTATTACGGTAATTTGAAATTGTAATATAAGTATTGTGTATAATTTTGACAGTTAATTCAAAAAAATAATTTAAGTTAAAATAATTTTAATTAATCTTAGCTAAAAAGCCAGTATTTTCAATGGCTTCAAGAAATAAAGTAAATTATTTTAAAATAAAAAAAACGAGGCTAAAAGCCTCATTCATGGTTGCGGGAATAATAGGCATTGTGGGTAAAATACCACTTTGTAAGATTATTCTGCGTGTTAATTGGTGTTTTTGCATAAAAAATAATATAGAATATTTTAAAATAATTTAAGTAAAAAAGGTTGATTTTTAAAGCAAAAGTCGACCTTTTTTATTTTCTCAAATACGCGGCTAAAATGAATGGGGTTTCCAAAGGGAATATCCCTTTGGCACACGAGAACTTTTACAAAGTTCTCTAGTGTGTTAGAGAACTTATGCGAGCAAATATAATTTTTACAAATAATAAGTGTATTATTTATTTAAATAATTG
>CALXBV010000014.1 GCA_944386635.1 uncultured Clostridia bacterium | reverse complement strand
AGAAAAATAAAAAATAATAATCAAATACATATATGTCATAGATTAGATAGGAATACAGCTGGATTAATAATATTTGCTAAAAATAAAACCTAATATAATACCGTTTTAAATGGCTTTAAAAATGGGTATATTAATAAAGAATATATAACATATGTATATAATTCAAACTTTCCAAAAGAATATTGTCACTATGAAAATTACATTTTAAAAGATGAAAAAAATGGATTTTCAAAAATATATAATGAACATGTTAAAGATTCGCAAAAAATAATTACAGATATTTATACATTAAAAAAGTATAAAAAGCAAAATTATGCTATACTTAAAGTATTAATTCATACTGGTAAAACTCATCAAATACGAGCATTACTCTCAAGTATAGGGCATCCAATAATTGGTGATTCAAAATATGGTAAAAATGATATAAATAAAAAATTTAAAAAATATAGACAATTGCTATTTGCAGTAAAATATACTTTTTCTTTTAAAGAAAATGATTACTTATACTACTTAAATAAACTTTCTATTATATTAGACAAATCATACTATAAAGATAAAATCTAGAAAGGAACATTATGAGTAAATCATCAAATAACTTTCATTTAGTAAAAATAAAAAAAACGTATAAAGCTTCCTTTGCTGAAATGGTTTTAGTTTTTGCATTTGCAGCAGTATTAGGATACTTTATCGAAACTGGATATGTATTTTTAGTTGTAGGAAAATTTGTAAAAAGAGGTATGCTACTTGGTCCTTACTGTCCTATCTATGGATTTGGAGCACTAATTTTGTATTACTGTTTTTATGATGTAAAGCCAACTGTAAAAAATATTCCCTCAATTTTTATTATAGCCTCATTACTACTAGGATCATTTGAACTTCTATGTGGACTTGGATTTAAATATATACTAGGAATTGAAATGTGGAACTACTCAGGAAAATTTTTAAATATATTAAATTATACAACAGTACCAATTCTAATAGGCTGGGGAATACTTGGAACCATATATGTATTTTTTATACATCCTTTAATATTAAAATTTGTTAATTTATTTCCAAAAAAAGTAATGAATAAACTAGCTATAGTAATATTATGTATATTTTTAGGTGATTGGCTTATATCTACTAAAAGAATAAACTTAGATCCACAAATACTTACTGATCTTGTAAATCCTCAAGATGTTACATAGCAAAAAAATGAGCTTAAAAGCTCATTTTTTTATATTTTCTAATATTTCCTCTAATTCTTTAAAATTATTTATATCATTATTTTTTGTTATATTTTCTTCCAATCTGTCACTACATAACATATAATCTAAAATGAATTGATTATAGTTTATATAGCTTCTAGAAATATAGTATTTTACTATTTTTAATGCTTTATTTTGCTGATTATTTAACTCTAAAGTAAAAGGCTCTCCTTCTCTTCCTTCATATAGAATCTGAGCAATAATATATACAAAAATATTATTTAAAATTTTATACTCATTTTTAGTAACACTTGATATCTTACCACTATAAACTATAACATTTCTTCTATTTATCCCATATGAATATACAGTCCTATTGGTGTTCTTTGTAATTCTATTTGTTTTTGACATTTTTCTTGCTAGTATTTTTACTGCATTAAAATATATTTGCATATAATATTCTTTTCTTGGAAGTTTTGGAACATTCAAATTAGGAAACACTTCAAATATACTGTCTTGTAATAAAGCAGGATTATTAAATACGAGTTTCATATTGCCATTAAGTCTTATTTTTCTTTTCCCGACATTTCCAACATAAGTCTCTAAAGAGTTTTCTACCTCTTTTTGATTGGTATCAAAAAAATACATATTAACACTTTTTGCATTTTGATCAAATTTTTCTATTGTCTTATTTCTAAATTCAAATCCGGTTTTTTAAATATTCAATAATTGACTCTAATTTTAATGTTATCTCTTTTTGTGTATATTCTAATGCCACTGGCAATAGTTCTTTTTTATGGAAAATATTATTCCACATCCTTTTAAAAAAACATTCATTCTCATAACTAATACTCATAGTTATTATACCTCCTATAAAATTTTATATCATTTGTATTTTAAAAAACTATTAATATTATATCATAACTTTTAAGTTATGTAAAGTTGATTCAAATATATGCAATGTATTTATATTTTTGAATAAATACATATTCTTCTTAATATACTCTAATGAGGTGATTTTTTATGATTAATGTTGCAATTGTAGGTGCAACTGGAGTTGTAGGAGAAATGTTTTTAAAAGTACTAGAAGAAAAAAAATTGAATATAGATAACTATGTATTATTTGCCTCAAAAAAATCTAAAGGTAAAAAAATAAAGTTTATGAATAAAGAATATATTGTTGAAGAACTAACTGAAAATAGTTTTGATAATAATAGATTTAACTACGCATTATTTTCTGCCGGAGCTAGTACTGCTGAAAAATACGCTAAAATAGCAGCTAAAAATGGTTGTATAGTAATAGATAATAGCTCATGTTTTAGGATGGATAAGAGTGTTCCTTTAGTTGTACCACAAGTAAATATGGAAGATGCATATGATAATTTTAATATAATAGCCAATCCAAATTGCTCTACTATTCAGGCTGTCTTGCCTCTTAAAGTATTAGATGACAAATATAAGTTAAAAAGAGTTATATATTCTACATATCAAGCAGTATCAGGTGCTGGTAAAAAAGGTATTGATGATTTACTAAATAATACTACTACTAAATTTGACTATCCAATTTTAAATAACTGCCTACCACAAATAGATGTATTTTTAGATAATGGTTATACTAAAGAAGAAACTAAAATGATCGAAGAAACAAGAAAAATATTAAAAAAGCCAAAACTTCCTATCACTGCCACTTGTGTTAGAGTTCCTGTATTAAATTGTCACTGTGAAAGTATAAATGTTGAACTTGAATACGACTTTAAAATTGATGATATAAAAACACTTCTAAATAATTCAAATGGAATAATTGTATTAGATGACCCAAAAAGAAATATATACCCTATCAATACATTTGTTTCAGGTAATGACGAAGTATATGTAGGAAGAATACGTAGAGATTTCAGTGTTGAAAACGGAATTAATTTTTGGTGTGTCGCAGATAATTTACGTAAAGGCGCAGCAACAAATGCTATAGAAATATTAGAAAATTTGATAAATACAAAAAAATAGTGCACTTCAAAATAAAGTGCACTATTCTTGCGACCGTGTGGCAGATTATCTACCTCCGCCACCACCGCCGCCGCCTCCTCCGCCGCCTCCGCCGGAGAAGCCACCGCCTCCACCTGAACCAGATGAAGTAGTTCCTGAAATTGAAGAGCTAACAGCTCTTGAAAAACTACTGCTAAAATTAGTATGTGTAGCTAAATACATTGTAGTATATGTATGTGTTGTAAAATATGTATCATTTTCTAAATTTGGATACACTATCTTTAACTGTTTAATTACCTTATCTGCAATTCCAAAAGCTGTAGCATATACAAGATACTTCTCCCAAATTGCAATAGAAGGCAAATCCTTTTTATCCATTTGTGAAAAATCTTCCATGAATTTCTTTAAACCTTGCCATTTATCTATTTCATCTACACCTTTTTGAGTAAATGTATTTAATACTTTTCTAGTAAAGCCACAAATAATAATTATTATTATTTCAATTATTATATAAGCAACAAAAAGCCATATTCCAATTGGATTGCCTAATATCCTTGTAATAAACACTGGAAAAAAAGTAATAATAAAAGGTACAAAAAGTGCAAATAATTGAATACCCACTAAAAAGTTTTTCTTTTTAACTTCTTCTTTATTAAGGTAATCATTATCTTTTAAAAACTTTGTAATAATATCTCTTAGATTACTTTTTAACATTATTATATTACTATAATCTTTTTTTATATAACTCTGTAATTGCTTAATTGTAATCTTATTATCATCTTTTTTATCTATAGCCTTTTTAACGAAATCATATATTTGTTTTTCATCTTCTGGTAAAGTATTTGGCTGCACATTTTCTTTTAATTTTATAGTTATTTTTTCCTCATTATTTTCATTTTTTGATATTTCAAAATCTAAGAATTTTTTAATATTTAAATCCATTAAAGTAGCTGAAAATACATTTCCAATATCTAAATAAGACCCACTAGTATATTTATTTATCAAAATACTCGCTTGGGCAGGAGTTGCATCTGCTCTTGGTAAATCTCTATAATAATCAACATCAAAAATAGGTGTTATTTTAGGCTTTCTTTGGCTAAATACTTTTATTATATATATCAACTGAAAACCACAAACAAAAGT
>CALXBV010000013.1 GCA_944386635.1 uncultured Clostridia bacterium | reverse complement strand
AAATATAAATCCTTAGTTGTTGCTATTCCATCTACACCTGTTGTTATTTCATCTACTTTTGTTCCTTTTGCTATATATTTATCTTCCTTATCTGGTGTAAGTATATCTTCTGCTGCATATATTTCATATTTTACTCCTTTTAGTCCTCTTTCTTCCCATACTGGTGTGTATTTTGCTCCATATTCTGTCATTTCTATATTTACATCTGTTAAAACTTCACCTGTTTTTATTATCTCTAGTTTTCCTTTTAGTGGTTCATCTGGTATATCTACTTCATAGAATAATTCTACTTTATGTGCTGGTTCATCTGTCTCTATACCAGTTGCTGCTTTATCCAATCTTACATGATATCCACCTTTGCCAATTACTCCTATGTTGTTTTCATTTTCTGGAAGTCTCCATTCATCTTGTAAATAATATCCTTCTGGTGCTTTTGTTTCATATACTATATAGTCTCCTGCTAGTAATGTTTGTGGTGTTACAAAATATCCTTCACTATTTGTTACAAATGTAGTTATATATTGATCATTTAATGTATCATATCTTTCTACCCATTCATTATTTTGACAGTCCCATATTTTAAATTCTGCACCTTCTAAATTTACATTCTTTCCTGTATCTTTATCTATCTTTTGAACTTGTAAATAAATTTCTAATGGCTCATCTGATTCAATTCTATATTCTTTTACACCTTGTCCATCTATTACAACTTCTTCTGGTTGGATAAACCAATGTGTATGCTCTTCTGGATGACTTTCTTGTATCTCAGATAATGTATAGGTTCCATATGGTATTGTAAATTCTTTATCTGGATGTTCCCTTTTATATTCTTCATCTATAAATTCTCCATATCCATATTCATCTATTGTTACATCATAATATGTACCTGGATCTGAGTTTAAAGTTAGTCTTAATATTGCTCCTTTTGAAGGAACTTCTTCTGTTTGATCTAATATATTATCGTATTTTACTACTTCAATACTTCCACGCATTACTGTTTCTACTGATGTTTTAGTTATTAGCATATATTCAACATCTTGATTTTCTGGTGGCTGAGAATATACATATACATTTTCATCTGGTAAGTATCCCTTTGGTGGTTTTGTCTCTTTTACATAGTATGTACCGCATCTTAATGTTCCAGACTCTGCACACCAATAGCCATCCTCATCTTTATGATCTACAGTTAACACATCAACTACTTGTGTTAATGCTTCATCTCTATATATTGTATATTCTGCTCCCTCTAATTCTGCATCTCCTTGTGTAAAGTCTGGAGCATCATCTTCTTTTCTATCTGCATCCACCTTTATCACTTTTATGCCAATTTTCTTTGATATATCTACTTTTTCAAAATAATATACTTTTCCATCTTCTTCTATTTTTACAGTAAAGTTTGGTACTTTTAACCCTTCAACCGGTACTACACACTCTTCTATCTCATATGTACCATAAGGTATACCTTCTTTACCTTCATTTTTACCATCTATTATACATATTCCATCTTCTTCTGAAACATTTGAATAGTATACTTGACTTCTATCACTTATTAAAGTTGCTTTAAACTGTGCTCCATCAATTGTTATTTCAGGATCATAGTCTGTTGCACTCAATTTTTTGGTTATTTGTATACTACCATATATTGGTTTTTCTGGTGTTTCACTTGTAACTTTTGATATTACTGGCTGATCTTGTCCACCATATTCTATTACTGTATCTACTCTATCTGGATTTATATTAAATCCTTCTGATGGTTTAATTTCCAAATAATAATATTTTCCTACCGGTAAATTATCTACTACAGGTGTTTCACCATTTGCATTTGTTACTAAATTTTCTTTTACTAGCTGATTTGCTTGATATATTGTTGTAGGTCCTTCTTTTATTTCTTCTGCTGCATATAAATTATATACTGCTCCTTCTATTTTTGCATCCCCTAAAGTATTTCCTCTATTGTCTTCATCATATTTTATAAGTTGTAAACTTCCCCTTGGATAAGAATTTGTTCTTGTAAATGTTACAGTTTGTCCAGGAACTACAGTAACCTGAACAGTTCTACCTTCAGAATCATTTATCATACCATCTGGTGCTTGTGTCTCAGTAATTGTATACATACCAACAACTATATTATTAAGATATGCTTTACCATCAGAACCTGTTTCTATATCATATTCTCCACTTGGACCTGATACATGAAATTTTGCACCCTGTCTATATTGACCATAATTATCTTTTTTCTCTACTACTAAATTTCCAACCTCTAATGTAGGACTAGCAGTTAGTTCTTCATTTTGAAGTGTAACTACACACTGTTGATCAAAAACTCCACCTAAAAGTGCACTTTTACCACCAGCATAATATGCTTTTACTACTATAGAATTCACAATTTGATCAGCTCTGCCACTATTAATAACAGACTCTGGTATTCTCAAAACAAATCCTGTAGCATCTTGACTTTCAACACTACATCCAGTATTTCCTAATTGTACCTCAAAACTAGATAATGATGCAGCTGTATTCAAAGTAATTCTATTAGTTAAATATGAATTTCCATCTTTTGTTAATTCAGTTATTTTTCCCAAATCCAATTTCATATCTTCAGAATTAGCTTTTGCATCATTAACTAATTTCATTACAGTTGGCATTATTCCCTCTGGATCCTTATAATCTCCATGAATTCCTAAATAAGCTTCCTCTAATCTCTGAGCCATTTTATTTGTTCTGACATCCTCACCATCTTTAGTTCCATTATCATGTTTTCCAGTAGCGTCTTTAAGTGTTATTTGAAGCGCCAAATTTGTGATGTAATAATCAGTATTATCATTACCCGTAAAATGTACATAAGGATAGCCATTTTGTAAAATATATGTTATTTCTTTGCTATGATTAAACCAAATTTGATATGACCAGTTTCGTGTTGGGGTATCAAATGCATGATCGACACAATATGCCACAAAATTTCCTGGCTCTGTACGACCTTCCTCTGGCACTAAGATTTTACGTGTTGTGTTATACTCTCGCCATTGTGGTGTATCATTCTCAACATCTGGATCATCATAATAAACCTCTATACTACCAATATAGCCAGATACATTTTCTACTGTATAATCATTATTGGTTTGTTCATAAGTTCCAAATGCAATTCCTTCGTAAGCTGAAACTGAAGGAACTATTATTAATACAAATGCTAAAACAAGTGCTATAAATAGCAACTTTTTATTTCTTTTCATATATATTCCCCTCCTAATAATCACATTATAACACATATTTTTATTAACATTAATAAAAATATATTATATTTAATATATTTGTAAAGTTATATTTCATTTTCATTACATTTTTTAGTTATAATATATACAAATATACAAAAATAACGTCAGACTTATAGTCTGACGCTATGAAAAAATTATTAAGGAGTTATAGCAAAAGTAAATTAAAAATATATATTCTATATGCAAAAGGAAAACAACATATAGTATATTTAAAAGATATATCTCCTTCGCAAGTGGATCCATCTCCTCACCACCCGGGTTGATCATGAAGGCTATCTTAAAAATATTAATTTTTTAGTTTACAAATTTACTATGCTTTTATTATACCACTTATTTTATGTAAAGTCAAGTATTAAAACTTTACTTTTTAAATATTAATAGAATTAATTCCACCTTTTATTACATTACATGACAAATTATACAATTCATTTTCTTTTTTATTAAAAGAATATAATTTGTTTTCTTCTATACCATCTTTTCCAATTTTACTTAACGAACTAATATATATATCATTATCTCCATCGTATGACGATACTGGCAACATGACTTTTTCATCATATATAATTGCTCCTGTAATTCTTGTTAAAGCATTGGCTATACCATAACATGTATAGCCTTGCTTTTTAGACACTTCAAATCCATCTTTTTTTACCTTCTCTTCTATTTCTACTTTATCTTGTTGAGTCAAATAATCGTCTATAGAGTAATTTTGTGATATTTTAACAGATGACCATGCAACAAACTGAGAATCACCATGTTCACCAAATACATATCCACTTATACTCTTTAATGGAAATTTTAATTTAACAGATAATTCATATCTTAATCTTGATGTATCAAGTAATGTGCCAGATCCTATAACTTTATTATATTGATTATTATATAATTTTGCTATTTTATAAGTCATTATATCAAGTGGATTACTTGCGACAAGTATTATGCCATTAAACTTTGTTGCATTTATATTTTTCATTATATCATCTATTATTTTATTTGCACCTGTTAAGTCTTCCATTCTAGATTCTTTTTTAACTCCTTGTGGCATCCCTGCTGTTATGCACAATATATCTGCATCGTCTATATTATTATAATCTCCATAATACACATTATTTATATAGCTTTTTGAGAAAGCTAGACTATGTGCTAAATCTAAGGCTTGACCTTCTGTTCTATCTTTGTTTATATCAATCAGAACGATTTCATAGACATCTAATGATTGATTAATTAATGAAAATGCATAATTTACTCCCACATTTCCACAACCTATTATTCCAATTTTATAACTCATATATCCTTCTCCTATAAACTCTATTTAAGCTTAATATTTCTAAGTCTTAAAGCATTTAAAATTACTGTTATACTACTAAACATCATTGCAATACTTGCTATCATTGGTGTTATTGTAATACCAAAGCTTGAGAAAACACCCATAGCAATTGGAATCATTAAAATATTATAAAAGAAAGCCCAAAATAAATTTTGTTTAATATTTCTAACTGTTCTCTTACTGATTTTAATTAAATTTAATATACTCTCTAAATTATTTTTAGTAAGTATTACATCAGACGAATCCATTGCAATATCAGTACCGCTATTTACACTAACTCCTATATTTGCTGTTGCAAGTGCTGGACTATCGTTTATTCCATCACCACACATCATTACAAATTTATTATTATTTTTTAATTTTTTTATGACTTCTGTCTTTTGAGCTGGTAATACATTTGATATAACTTCTGTTATTCCTATTTCTTTAGCAATCTTTTGAGCTGTATCATTATTATCTCCTGTTAGCATAATTGTATCTATTTGATTTTTGTTTAATTCACTCACTACATCAATAGCGTTTTCTCTTATTATATCATTTACACCAATTAGTGCAAGTATTTTTCCATCATTTACAACATAAACTATACTATTTCCTTTTTTGGCTAATTCTTCTTCATCATTTATATATTTATTTTTTATATTATATTCATCTAAAATCTTAGAATTTCCAAGTATTATCTTCTTTTTATTGACATTTCCAACTATTCCAAGTCCTGTTATATTTTCAAATTCTTCTACATTTAATTTTTCTATATTATTTTCTTCTAAATATTCATTAAATGCCTTGCCTATAGGATGTGTAGACTTACTTTCAACACTTCCTGCTAACTGAAGAATATCATTATCATTCATATCACTATAATTTTTTATCTGTGATATTTTTAATTTACCATAAGTAAGTGTTCCAGTTTTATCAAAAACAATAGTATCTACCTTTCTTGCATTTTCAAGTACTTCACTTTTTTTAACTAAAATTCCATTACTTGCACATAACCCTTCAGATACAACTATTGCAAGAGGTGTTGCAAGGCCTAAGCTACAAGGACATGCAACTACAAGTACTGTAACAAATCTTATTAGACTCTCTGAAAAATCATATCCTAATAACAAATATACAATTAATGTTAAGATAGCAAGAATAATAACTGCTGGAACGAAATATCCAGATACAGTATCTGCAATTTTAGCAATCGGAGCCTTAGTGTTACTTGCTTCTACAACTAGTCTTACAATTTCTGATATTGTAGATTCTCTTCCTATTTTTTCTGCTTTATATTCTACATATCCATCATAATTTATACTTCC
>CALXBV010000012.1 GCA_944386635.1 uncultured Clostridia bacterium | reverse complement strand
AATTATATTTTGATGTCCATAACTTACACATTAAGTTAGCTGCTCTGCTACTTGAAACAATAGGTGCTATTTTTATATCATAACCTTTTACAATTTCTGGCAAAGTTTTAGGAAGTCCTGCACCAGATATTATCATATCTGCACCAGACTCTACTGCCTTTTTAACCATTTCTTCATAATTAGTTGTAACACACATTATATTTACAGCAATCATTCCATTGCCTTGACTTATTTTTTTTGCCTCTTTAATGTTTTTTTCTAATGCTCTATAATTTGCCTCATAAGTATTTGTTTCAAAATCATCTTCTTTAAAGCCAATTTGTGCACTAGATATAACACCTATTCCTCCACACTTAGCAACATTTCCAGCTAAGTTTGAAAGTGACACACCTACTCCCATACCACCTTGAATAATTGGTACAGGTACAATTTTATCTCCAATTTTTAATTCTGGTAATTTCATTTTTCCTCCTATATTCCCATTATTGAATAACCATTGTCTGCATAAACTACTTGACCTGTAATAGCACTAGATAATGGACTACATAAAAAGCTAATTACATTTCCAACTTCTGTTGTTGTTACATTTCTCTTAAGAGGTGCATTATTTTCTACCACATCAAGTATAGAACTAAAGTTTTGAATTCCTTTAGCAGACAAAGTTTTAATTGGTCCTGCAGACACTGCATTTACTCTTATACCATCTTTTCCAAGATTTGATGCAAGATATCTAACAGAAGCTTCAAGTGCTGCTTTTGCAACTCCCATAACATTATATCCAGGAAATACTTTTGTAGAGCCATGATATGTTAGACATACAATGCTTCCACCATCGCGTAATAATTCAAGCTCTTTTGCTTTTCTTGCAACAAGTACAAGAGAATATGCACTAACCTCATTTGCATGTGTAAATCCTTCTTTACTAGTATTTATAAATTCTCCTCTTAAATCCTGAGTATTTGCATGAGCTATACAATGAACTATAGCATCTAAGCTACCGTATGTATCTTTTATCATTTTAAATAATGACTCTACTTTTTGCTCATCTGATACATCACATTCAAAAGCTTTAGCGCCTTCAAATTCTGCAATCAATTCTTCTATTTTTCCTTTATTTTCTTCTCCCATATATGTAAAATATAGCTGTGCTCCTTGATCATATGCAGACTTTGCAGCTCCATAAGCAATAGACCACTTATTTCTTATACCCATAATTAAAATTTTCTTATCTTTTAGCATTAGTAATCTCCTCCCATTTTTCTATATTTATTATATCTATTTTCTAAAAGTTCTTTTTTCTTTATTTTCATCAAATTATTAGTACTTTTAATTATATCTTCCTTTATAATATTAGACATTTGTATAACATCATTTTTAGCATTTCCCTTTGGCTCTTTTAATATTTCATCTATTACATTAAATTCTAGAAGATCATGTGCTGTAAGTTTCATTTTCTCTGCTGCTTCTTGCTTTTTAGATGAATCTTTCCATAATATACTTGCATATCCTTCTGGAGATAAAATAGAGTATATAGCATTTTCAAGCATAACTACTCTATCTGCAACACCTATTGCAAGTGCTCCGCCACTTGAACCTTCTCCTATAACATATGAAATAGTTGGTATTTTAAGTGATGACATAGTTTCAATACTTTTGGCAATTACTTGACCTTGTCCTCTTTCTTCTGCACCAATTCCAGGATATGCACCTTTTGTATCTATAAAAGTTATTAGTGGTCTTTTAAATTTTTCAGATTGTCTCATAAATCTAATAGCTTTTTTATAGCTTTCTGGATTTGGCATACCAAAATTTCTTTTAATATTTTCCTTTGTATCTCTTCCTTTTTGCTCAGCAATAATTGTATAATTTATACCATTTAATGTAGCTATACCACATACTATTGCCCCATCTTCTGCAAAATCTCTATCACCATGAAGTTCTATAAAATCATCAAAAATATTTTCTATATAATCTAGAGCAGTAGGTCTATCTTTATCTCGCGCAATTTCTACTTTTTTCCATGCATTATTATCCATTATAATCCCCCTTACTCATACATATAATTTTAGATATAGTATCTTTTAGATCTTTTCTTTCTACGATTTTATCTATAAAACCATGTTTAAATAAAAACTCAGATGATTGAAAATCTTTTGGTAATTTTTCATTTATTGTCTGTTCAATAACCCTTTTTCCTGCAAATCCTATCATTGCACCTGGCTCTGAAAGTATTACATCAGCTAATGTTGCAAAGCTTGCAGTAACTCCACCATATGTAGGGTCTGTTAGTACACTAATATATAAATTACCTGCATCATGTAGTTTAGAAATAGCAGCACTTGTCTTTGCCATTTGCATCAGTGATATAATTCCTTCTTGCATTCTTGCACCACCTGACACACTAAATATTACTAAAGGTAATTTTTCTTTTATAGCTTTTTCTATTGAATAAGTTATATATTCTCCAACTACATATCCCATACTTCCCATAAAAAAGTTAGAATCCATAGCGCATATAACTACTCTTTGACTATTTATCTTACCAATTCCACATTTTACAGCCTCTTTAAGCCCTGTTTTTTGCCTTAAGCCTTCTATTTTATTTAAATATTCTGGCATATTAAGAGGATCTTTTGTATCTATTTTTAAATCAAATTCTTCAAATGTATCTTTATCTACTATTTGCTCTATTCTTCTACGACTAGATAATCTAAAATAATGTGAACATTTAGGACAAATGCTATAATTATCCTTTACATCTTCTTTATATAATATTTCCTTGCAATTTGGACATTTAACCCATTTTCCTACAGGAATATCTGGTTTTTTATTTTCTATCATAAATCAAACTCCTCTTTAATTATTGCGGTTGTAAATTCACCACTTTTAAATTTTTCATTTGAAAGTATAGCTTTTAAAAATTCTATATTTGTATCTATCCCTTCAATAATACATTCATCTAATGCTCTTTTCATTTTCAAAATTGCTTCATTTCTTGTTCTTGAATGAACAATTACCTTAGCAATCATTGAATCATAATATGGAGGTATAGTATATCCTTCATAAACTGCTGTATCAACTCTAGTTTCATTTCCACCTGGCAAAACAAGTTTTGTAATTTTTCCAGGAGATGGCATGAAGTTTTTATATGGATTTTCTGCATTTATTCTGCATTCTATACTATGACCTCTAGGCCTTATTTTGTCTTGCATAAGATCAAGTCTTTTTCCAGAAGCGATTTTCAGTTGTTGCTTTACTATATCTATTCCTGTCATCATCTCTGTTACAGGGTGTTCAACTTGAATTCTTGTATTCATCTCCATAAAGTAATAATTATTACTACTGTCTACTAAAAATTCAACTGTCCCTGCACCTTCATAGTTTGCAGCTTTTGCAGCTCTTACTGCAGCTTCTCCCATAGCTTTTCTCATTGCATTGTTTAATACAGTAGAAGGTGCTTCTTCAAGTATTTTTTGATTATTTCTTTGTACAGAACAATCTCTTTCACCCAAATATACGCAGTTATTATACATATCTGATAAAATCTGTATTTCTACATGTCTTGGATTTTGAATATACTTTTCCATATAAATTGTATCATCACCAAAAGCATTTTTTGACTCTTGCTTTACAAGAGCTAGCATATCTTTTAGTTCTTCTTTTTTAAATACAATTCTAATTCCTTTTCCTCCGCCACCAGCAGACG
>CALXBV010000011.1 GCA_944386635.1 uncultured Clostridia bacterium | reverse complement strand
ACCAACTGAACTACCAGGCCATAAACAAAATAAATGGTGGGCACTACAGGGCTCGAACCTGTGACCCCCTGCTTGTAAGGCAGATGCTCTCCCAACTGAGCTAAGCGCCCACTTATCTTGACATGTACTATTATACCTAATCAGCAATATTTTGTCAATAGTTTTACATGAAAATTTAGAAGTATTAAAAGATGAACAAAAACTATAATAGCTTTTGCTCATCTTTTATATTTTATTTTATATATTTTATATTTTCTATTTTCTTTATATCCCCATTATCTTCTACCAGTTCGTTTTCTATATTTAATATAATTGGTTTACCATTTTCTTCAATTAGTAAATACCCATCTTTTAAGAAACTTATATTATCTATTCTACTGTTAGAGCTATACAAGATGCTACTACTGCCAGATTTATTAATCATCATAACTTTATCTTTTTCATTATTTAAATATATATAATTAGAAGAAGCATATGGTATAAAATATGTATCATTTTTTATTGAATTTATAATTTCATTTGTATAAAAATTATATACTCCCCTAAATGTATTCACATTATCTATTTGAACATCATATACAAGTTTATTTCTTTCATAGTAATTATAATAATATAATTCTTTTACATACTCTTGAATCATTGTTTCATTTCTTTGCATATCTATTTTTGTAAGTACATCATCTTTTGATATATAAATCATTTCATTTTTTATTATAAAATTTTTAGAGGTTATATCACTAACAAGCTCTTCTACATTTCCATTACTATATTTATACAGTCTTTCATTACTAATATAATATATATCTCCATTATATACCTCAAAACTATCCACTTTACAGTTTAAATTAATTTGACTTTCAACACTATATTCACTATTTAATGGGACTATAAATATAGATCCACTATCTTTTTCTAATAAATACATTTTAGTATTATTATATAAGTAATCATATTGTTTAGATGGATCTATATCTATGATTTTTATAAAATCTTGATTTCCTTTTATAGCTACTATACTTGAATTATATATACCAAATGCATATATTCCATTTAATTCTTCATTTATGTTTTCATATTCATTTATCATCATGTCTTCTTCATCTAGATGAGAATAATATAATTGTTTATCTGTATCATTAGGCATGTTATTATAAAACTCTACTATTTTAACAGTTAAAAAAGCTAGTATTATAAACATAAGAACCACTAAAATTATAGTGATTATACTTGATCTATTTTTTACCTCTTGCTTCATACTGATACCTCTTATATAACATAATAGCATTAACTAAAAAAAATTGCAATAAAAAAAGAACTCATACTTAATAATATGTGTCCTCTTTATATGGAGCGGGAAACGGGGCTCAAACCCGCGACCTCTGCCTTGGCAAGGCAGCGCTCTATCAACTGAGCTATTCCCGCAATTTTTAGTGCATAATTATTATACACCAAAAAATGTTAAAAGTAAATATATATTTTAATTATTGTTAATATTACTTTTCTTCATTAACATATATACTAAAAGTCCAATAGCAAATCCTAAAAGCCATCCTCCTATTATATCTCCAGCATAATGAACTCCTAAATATACTCTAGTAAATCCTATTATAATTACTAAAAATACCATACATGCTATTAATGAATACTTTATTTTTTTGCTTTTTATAAATTTATACGTATATAAAATAAGTACAGTATATAATGCCATATTTACCATAGCATGTCCTGATGGAAAGCTATATGAATATTCAGTGACTAGTCTTAAAATGTCTGGTCTTTCTCTTGCAAAAATTCTTTTTAATATAATATTAATTACAAACGATGAACTTACTGCTATACTAACTGGTATTCCAACTCTGTTTCTTAATTTTGGCATCAAAAATATAGTAATACATATTAAAAATATACCAATTGGTCCTCCTAAGTTAGTTATAAAAATCAAAATATTAGTAAGTATGTCAGACATATGCTCTACACTTTCGAAATATATCCATGACTCAAAACCTGTTAATATATCGGCGTTTATTGCTATTGCTAATATTATAAATAAAATAATAGCCATTACTATAAGTACAATATTCTTCTTATTCATTTTATCCTCCAACATAAAAAATTATATATTTTTAATATAAAAAAATCAATAGTTTCTAATTTTGGTACTTTCCAATTTCAAAACTATTGTTTCTACATTCCTTTATGAAAATAATCTATTAGCATTTTTATTATTAGCCATAAACTTAATATAAATGCTGCTATAAAATATATATTTCTTAAAACTACATTATCCACCATACTTGCCCCAAGTAACAAAGCTGCATCTAAAAGTCCTATTATTATTTGATGAAGCATACTTTCAAGTTTATCTATTTGTCTATCTGAATTTGTCATTTCAATATCAAATTTAGTTTCTCCTCTATTAATATCTGTTATTAAATTAAGAAGTTCATTAGGAATTTTAGGCAAACTACTGCCCAGGCTCAATATATCACTTTCAGCTTTGGATATCGTATTTTTAGATATTAACTCATTTATACTTTCTTCTTTAATTTTGTTTGATAAAACCATAAACAAATTTATATCAGGACTAACTGATTCCAAGGTTCCCTCTATTACACCAATTCCACGTATTAGCATTGTAATATTTCTATCAAGTTTTAAATTGTGCTTCCTTAGCATTACAAACATACTATTTATAAAATCCATAGTATTAATATCATTAATATTAGTACTTGCATTTTTATCTAATATTTTTTCATTATTTAGTCTTAATTTTGTATGATCAATTTCATAATCTGAAGTTGACATTGACACAAGTGTTCTTTCTACTTCATAAATATCATTTTTTACAATTGCTTTCATACAATTTTTGAGCAAAGACTTATTTCTTGAACTAAGCCTTCCCATCATTCCTAAATCTAAATATATAATTTTACCGTCACGTATTAATATATTATCTAAATGTGGATCTGCATGAAAGAATCCATCATCAATTGCCTGCTTAATATAATTATTTGCAAGTTTTAATCCAATTTCTTCTAAATCATATCCTTTTGATATAAGCCTGTCCTTTTCATCTAATTTAATTCCATCTATATATTCCATAACTAAAACTCGTTTAGTAACTAAATTTCTATATACTTTAGGAGCTCCAATATATACAATATCTTTATTATTTTCTGAAAATTCTTCAAGATGACTTGATTCAATTTCAAAATTCATCTCTTCTTTTGCAACATTAAACATTTCATCAATAGCCTCTGTTAAATCCATAACTTTAATAATGCTATTTAAATGAAGTATGTTAATTGCTTTTTTAATTAATTTAATATCCATAGACATAATCTCATAGATATTTTCTCTTTGAACTTTAACAACTACCATATCTCCATTTACAAGCTTTGCTTTATGAACTTGTGCTATCGATGCAGATCCTAATGACTGCTCATCAATACTAGAAAAAATCTCATATATATTTCCAAACTCATCTTCTAATATTTCTTTTATTTTAGAAAAACTCATTGGACTCACATTAGATCTTAACTTAGATAAATAATCACAATATTCCTTTGGCAAGATATCATATCTACTAGACATTATCTGTCCAATTTTTATAAATGTAGGACCAAGCTTTGAAAGAGTATTATATAACTTCTCTGGAGTTATACCTTTTATCAAATCACTATCTTTTAAAACAGTAATTATTTCCTTCAATCTTTCCTTTTCTCTCATATTATCAACCTTACTTAAATTTATTCTTTATCTTTTGTTTCAGCTTTCTTTTCTTCTTTTTTGTCTGCTTTTTTAAGCATTTCTTTTAACTCTTTTTTGTCTTCTTCACTCATATTATTAATTATATCTACTAACTCTTCTTTTGTAGTAGGAGCCACTTCAACAGTAACATTTTCTTTTATTTTGTCTTTTAAATCTCTTTTTAATTCTTCGTTTTTGATCATTCCCTCTTTATATAGAGCTTCTCCTTTTTCCAATAATTCTTTTTTTAATTCCATAGCTTTTTCACCAGTTAATGATATAGCTCCAAGTCCCATTAATAATACATTTTTTAATTCTTCTTTCATTTATATTCCACCTTTCTATAAATTCATTATATCATGTTAACGATTAAAAATAAATAAAAAATACTATTTAAACATATCTTCTAATTTCTTTCTACTTTCTTTTCTTTCTTTACTATACATTCCAAACTCATAATCCTTTTGGCATTGTTCAATTACTTCATTTTTTATATTTTCAACAACATCAGATAAATTCCTATTCATATTATCTGAATTTTCTTTATAATATTCATCTAACTTTTCTTCTGCCACATCTATTGCTTTTCTAATATCGATCTCAGTTAAATCATCTAAATTTAAACTTTTTAATAAATCATATCTAATGTTAAGAAAAATATCTGAATTTTGTTGAGTATTTTTATTAATAGAATTTGTAGTAGCCTCATCAATGGTATCTTCTGTTATACTAGTAGTTGTTGCTATATATTGATCTACACCCTCATCACCGGGATCATCATATAATATATCTATTCCTCTTGATACAGTCTTGATTATATTTACATATTTTTCTTCAAATTCTTCTTCTCTTGTTTTATTTGCTACTCTCTTTAAATCAGTTTTTGCATCCTCGATCATTTCGAATGATCTTTGTCGCATCAAACTATTAGAATACTTTATCTCTTCCAATACTTCATCTATTCTGCTTTTAAGTTCTTCTATAACTACATCTATATTTGTATCATCCACATGAATTGCATTATTAACCTTTATATTTGCAAAATCTATTGAGAAATCATTAGTTATTTTACTTTGAGCATCAATTCTCTTTTGCTCATCACTTCTATTATCTTCCATAAAATTACACCTTTACTTATTTTTACATACTATTTTATTATAATTTTCTAAAGCTTTTTCTTTATCTATTACATGTGATTGTAAATTTTTTAGAAATTCTTCTCTATTATCTTGCTTATTTTTATCTTCCATAAATATATCCCCTTATATTATATAGAATACCAAATATATAAAATTTTTTCAAGAATATAAATAAAAGTAATTTATTAATAAAAAAAGTAAAAGCATTTTATTGCTCTTACTTACAATAATCCTTTATAATATTTCCATGCTAGTACTCTAAATACACTGTGATTTATTAATTCTTCAGTAAGTGTACCATCATTTAATGCGTTTAAAACATCTTCATAAGCCTGTTCATAATCGGTTAAAATAATCATATCATTTCCTGCAAGTATTGCTTTAACAACAGGTGAGCCTTCGACATAATATTTAATAGCTCCCATGTCTAAATCATCAGTCATAGCTATACCTGTAAAATTCAGTTCATCTCTTAAAATATTATGCATAGCTGAAGATAATGATGCTGGCGTATTTGCTTCAACTTGACTAATAATATTATGTGAAACTAATATGGCCTCAACTCCTTCTTCAATGCCAGCTTTAAAAGGTAAAAAATCTACTGTTTCAAATTGTTCTAATGATCTCTCATCAATAGATATACCAGTATGTGTATCTTTATTATTTCCATATCCTGGGAAATGTTTTAAAACATAAGATACATCATAATCTTTACTAGTTTTAATAACTGTTTCTACAAATTTTGATGTTTCATTAGCATCTTTTCCAAATGAGCGTTCATATATAAAATCATTTGGATCAGTAGAAACATCAGCTACAGGAGCTAAATTAACATTAATACCAATACTTGATAATAATTCACTCATCTCTACTGTTGTTGATGCTATTTTATCATATCCACCTTCTTGATATAACTCTTGAGGTGACGGAAATCTTTCATTACGTAAATTAGGATTGCTACTTATTCTAACAACAGTTCCTCCTTCTTCATCAACAGCTATTATCATAGGAATTTTAGAATTATCTTGATAACTCTGTATTTTAGAAGTAAAAGATTCTTTTGTTTCATTTTGAGTATCACGTCCAAAGAGTATATAGCCTCCAAAATTATATTGCTTAATAGCTTCTATTTGATTGCCTTCTGGAACTCTAACCAAAAATAATTGCCCTACCTTTTCTTCTAATGTCATTGTATTTAACTTTTGATAGGCATCCACATAATATTTACTAAAAATACCGTTATCATTCCAGTCGATAGGAACTCTATTTTTACTATCTTCTAAAATAATATTAACGACTTTAACATTTTCAGTTTCATTATTACCTAATAATGTGCCCTCATATTCTATATTAATATCGTCGCCAATAAAAACATCATTATTTGAATTTTCTAGATTAAATATGTATTCTATACCGTTTAAATCCTTAATAGTTATAGAGCTATCTGAAGACTCATATATAATACCACTTATTGTTTGAGTTGGTATTTTCTCTTGCTGTTCATTTTGAGCATCAAAAAATTGTATATAACAAAAATATCCAATTATGCTTAATACAACTAATATTAAAATAATTATTAAAATCTTCTTCATATAATTCCTCCTTATTAAGGATTTTATAATACATTTAAATAAAAGTCTACAAAATAATAATAAAACGTGTATATTGTATAAATTTTATTATATATCAACTTTAAAATATATTTTTTTACATAAATCCAAATAAAGCTAAAAGATTATAAAATTTATTTTTATAATAAGTTACATAATTAAACATTAATATATAAATGTTAAAATAATAAAATTTAATCAGCTTATTATTATTTTTTTACTAAATAAACTTGATACAAAATGTAAATCAATTTTAGATTACCAAATAAAGTTAGATTTTAAAGCTTCTCCATTATCAATTAATAAATCTTGACCCGTCATGCTTTTATTATCTACTGAGACAAAATATACAAAATTTGCTATCTCTTCAGCAGTTGCCCATTTATTAAGCAAAGTCTCATCTAAAACATCTCTCCATAATTTAGGATCATCAATTATATGCTTATTTAAGGATGTTATAACTCCTCCAGCAGATATACTATTAGATGTTGCTTTATATTTAGCTATTCTTAAAGCTACATTTTTCATATAAGTAACAACACCACCTTTACTAGCGGCATACTCTGGAAATTCTGCACCGGTAGAAGCACTTGCAGAGGCAATGAAAACAACAGCTTTTATATTAGGCTGAATACCATATTTTTCTGTAATATTTATTGTGCCTTTCAAATTAATATCTATATCATTTTGAGTATTTTGAACTCCTGCATTATTTACCAAGATATCTACATCTGAAATATCTGGTAAATTCTTACAACATATATCTTCTTTAATATGTGTATATAACTTATTATTTATAGTTGACTCTTTTACATCCATTCCTATAACATTATGACCTTCAGATATAAATTTAATAGCTATTGCTTTACCTATTCCACTTGATGTTCCTGTAATTAGTATTTTCATTTTTATCACTATCCTCTCTCAAAATTTAAATTTTTATTTAATGTATATAAACTAAAAAGTTCTATACCATTTTTTTACTATTCACATAGTTAATATACTGCTGACCTATTCCATTTTTTTCCCAATTTTTACATACTTTAAAACCTATAGCTGAAAATATAATTTCAGCTAACAATTCTGCTATAGCTCCTGTAATTGAGCAAGTAATAACTTGAGTAATATTCCAACCAAAAAAAGTTACAGATACGATCATTGCAAACACAAAATTATCTACAAATTGCCCAATAGCCGTTGAAATATATGACCTCATCGCATAAGCGAAGAAATTATTCTTTTTCATCATATTTCCAATTGATTGATTAACTATAGCATTTACAATAGATGCTACTGCCATTGCAATAGTAGATCCTAAAAGTACATACCATGTACCACCAAATGTGTCATTTATTGCCATATTAGCAATTTGATTATTATATGTGTAAAAAGCTGACCAATTATTACCAACTTTTGAAAAAATATAAAATATTCCGCATGAGAATAAATTAATCACTAATGCAAGTAAAGAAAGTTTAATTGCAGCTTTAGCACCAAATCTTTTTGTAAACATATCCATACAAAGAAAACTCAACCAAGAAAGAAGGAACCCACAATCGAGTGCAAGATACTTTGTATTTAATAATTCTTTTCCAGCAAAAATATTCATATATATAACTGATAATACAAAAAAAGTCATTGTTAATGCGGGTACATTTTTTAACAGCATTTTATAATCATCTATTTCATTTAAAATAATTTTTTTTAATTTGTTCATAAAACTCCTCCATATTACTAAGCAGTTAATTTTAATATGACATAAAAAATAACTAGAATATTATATAGTATCCTAGTGATTCAAATGTTACTGAGCGGTCATGACTACATTCGCTTATACCAAGACTTTAAAATATACTTGTTGAATTAGTTATTTGAAAATTAGAAATGAAAATAAATTGTATTTTGTTAATCCATTTTTAGTAAAATTACAAATCTTGTTATATTTCCACCATATATATTATAATAGCATTGTTCATAATGCCCAACATCAGCTATATCATCATCATTAACCCATCTTTTTTCGTCTTTTACAGGAATAAATACACTGACTAAAAACAATATGAATATTATGATTAGTCCAATAAGCATTTTCTTTTTCATAGAAAATTCTCTCCTTTATCAATTACTCTTTATTTTTTATATACCTATACAAACTATAAGTCCAAATAAAGATATAGACAGTATAAATATTTAAACTTTACAAAATTTTACCATAAATAAAATATATTATCAATATTATACTTAATTATAGTATTTTGTAATTCAATTTTAACTAATAGCACTAAAAAACGTTGAAACCTTATTGATTTCAACGTTTTCTATATTTTTTTGATGGCTGGGCTGGCTGGATTCGAACCAGCGCATGCTAGAGTCAAAGTCTAGTGCCTTACCGCTTGGCTACAGCCCAATGTATAAAAGTACTGGGGTGAATAGTGGGACTTGAACCCACGACATCCAGTGCCACAAACTGGCGCTCTACCAACTGAACTATATCCACCATTCGAGTACTTTTCCATTATAATCTTTTTTTTATCATTTGTCAATATATTGTGCAAAATTTTAACAAAAAATACCTAATACTCAACTATTATTTTATAAATTGGTCCATAAGGTGAAAATTTCTTCTCATATTCTGTCTCTATATTAAGTACATCAGCTTTATGTAAGTCTAAATATACTTCTATAAATTTCAGTCCATAATTTTGCATACTTACTAAGCTATATTCAAATAATCCTCTGTTATCTGTTTTAAACTCTATTTGTCCATGTTCTTTTAATACTTTTTTATATTCTGCTAAAAATTTTTCATTTGTTAATCTTCTTTTTGCATGCTTTTTCTTTGGCCATGGATCACTAAAATTTAAATATATTTTTTCTATTTGTCCATTTTCAAAAATATTTGCTATATCTATAGCATCAAAAGACATAAAATATAAATTTTCTAACTTTATATTATTTTCTTCTTCATATCTTTTAAGTTTTTTTACTGCTAAAGCTAACACCGGTAAAGATACTTCTACTCCTATAAATATGCTATCTTTATCTAGTTGTGATAGTTGTGTTATAAAATCTCCTTTTCCCATTCCTATTTCAAGATATACTTTTTTGTTGCCATTATTTTTTAATATATTTTGTATTTCTTCTTTAGATTTTATATATCTTTCAAATTCATTTAATTTCTGTATTGCTTTAGCATTATATCTTGTTCTCATCTTTCCTCCTTAAATTATAGTTATTAATAGTCCAACAAAACTAATAGCAAAACCGATAATTCCTAAAAATATAAAACTAATATATGGTATTTTTACATTGCATTGTTGTATTTTTTTGAATTTTTCTTCTTTTTTCTTTTCAATTTGCTCTACTTTCTTTTCATCTTTTCTTATCTCATATATTTGCTTTTTCATATCATCAAAAGAGAAATCTGAATGATGATAGTATTTATTTTTCTTTGTAGAAAGCCTGCAATAATATATTCCTGTAGCTATGCATAATGAAAATCCGATCATTTGAATTATTCCACCAATAAATAATGTTGGTAAAAAGCTACTACCTTGTGCATATCTTAAGACCATATCATTTACTATTACTGCTGCTTGTGCAAATCCAATTACAGATAAGAAAAAATATGGTGTAATTCCAGCAAATATTATAACTGCAGATATTAAAAAATTTTCTTTTGTTGCATTCCAGAAGCTGTTTCCTACTGCATCAGAAGGTACTGTAAGTGAACCCGAATTATATAGATGTATATTATATATAAATACTATTGCAAATATAATAGTCATAATTATAAAGCAAATAATATGCTTTTTTCTTAAATTTTTATTGTACAGTTCTTTTATCTGAGAAATAAAACTATTATTACTTTTCATATTAATATTAATATTTTGTACATTCTTAAGACTACTTTTTTTTACCTTATTTTCCATATAAACACCTCTTAATTTAAATCATCTCAAAATCTATCTGTTTTGTCAATATATCTGCTTTAATTAATCTTACTTTTATACTATCTCCAATTTTAAATTGTTGAGAAGTATTTTTTCCAACTATAACTCTTGTTTTTTCATCATATATATAATAATCACCTGGAATATCATTAAAAGATATAAATCCTTCTACGGTATTCTCTAATTTTATAAACACTCCAAATGATGTTACAGAAGAAATTTTAGCATCAAATTCTTCTCCAATAAACCTCTTCATGTATATAACTGAATATAAATCATCAAAGTCTCTTTCTATTTTTGTTGCATTTTTCTCCATTTCTGAAGATATCTTAGAATATTGCTCTGCTTCATTTTCATACTTACTTAATTCTTTATTAGAAAACAAATAATTATTTTCCATCGATTTAGAAATAATTCTATGAATAAATAAATCTGGATATCTTCTTATAGGAGATGTAAAATGGCAATAATATTTTGCATTAAGGCCAAAATGTCCTAAACATTCATTACTATATTTTGCAAGTTTCATTGCTCTTAACACATATGTAGATATTATATCTTTGTCATCTGGATTATCTATACTATTTAATATATCAGATATAGCTTTAGGATGTACGTCCTTTATTCCTTTTATTCTAAGTTTGTAATTTGACAAAATTAAATTTAAATCTCTTAATTTTTCTTCGTCCGGTTTCTCATGTATACGATATATAAATGGCAATTGTAAGAAATAATATCTTTCAGCTATAACCATATTAGTTATAAGCATGAATTCCTCTATTATCTGATTTGCAAAAGTCTTAGGATATGGTTCTATATTTACCACATTTTCTTCATCATCCAATATAATATGCATCTCTGGTATATCAAAATTAATACAACCATTTTTCATTCTTTTTTCATTTAATATTTTTGCAAGTTCGCTCATAATTATTAAATCATCTTTGTAAGATCCATACTCCTGTTTTAATTCATTATCTTCACTATTAGTTATAACTTTATATACTTTATCATAACTCATTTTTTTAGTCACTTTTATCACAGATTTAAATACTTGTGAATTTATTACCTCGCCATTTTTTGAAATATGCATATCTACTCCAAGTGTTAATCTCTCTTTTCCTTCATTAAGACTACATATTCCATTAGACAATTCTTTTGGTAGCATTGGAATAACTTTTCCAGGAATATATATACTAGTTCCTCTAGCAACCGCTTCTTTATCTAAAAAACTATCTTCTTTTACATAATGACTAACATCTGCTATATATACAGATAATATATAGCTACCATCAGCTTGTTTTTTTACACATACAGCATCATCTAAGTCTTTTGCATCAGCTGCATCTATTGTATAAACTCTTTCTTTTGTTCTATCTACTCTATTCTTTTTTTCTATAGATAATACATTTTGTGGTATTTTATCTATTTCTTGCTGAACTAATTCATTAAATTTTTCTAATTTATCTAGACTATAAGATACATATAATGATTTTGCATCAATATTAGTATCAGATGCATTTCCTATAATTCTAATTATTTTTCCTTCAGCTTTACTAGATTCTGTAGGATATTTTTCAATACTAACTTGTACTACCTGTCCATCTTTAATATTTGCAGAATTTTTCTTAGAAATATAGATATCATTAAGTGAGTCATCTAGCGGAATAACAAATCCAAAATTTCTAGACTTAACAAATCGTCCAACTACTTGAGTTGTATTTCTTTTTAGTATTCTTATTACTTTTCCTTCTTTGCTCTTTCCTTGCGTTTGAATTATCTCTACTAAAACATCATCCTCATTCATAGCGCCATTTAAATTTTTAGAAGAGATATACACATCTTCTCCATTTTCTACAATGCCGAATCCATAATTTCCACTTTTAGCTTGATATCTACATTTTACAAGATTTTTATTAGTAATTGGTACATACCTATTACTCTCATCTTTATATATAATTCCTTCTTCTTGTAATTCTTTCAAGATATTATCCAATATATCAAAATCATTTTTAGGTATAGAAAACAATGAAATTATTTGCTTTCTAGTTACAAGTTTATACTGATTATCTAAAAAAAAGGAAGTTAATACTTCCTTTCTTACTGCATATTTATCATTTTGAGATCTATTAACTATATTTTTTTTCTTCATATTCTATCTACCATTATTTTATTATTGAAAAAGTTGTAGCAAAGCATAAAATACAAAAAATTATAGCTAATACAACAGTATATTTAGATAATATACCATCTAATGTTTTTGATTTATTTGAGCCATAAAATGTATTACTTCCTGTTATTGCTGATTGCTGATCTTTACTTGATTGTAGCATTACAACTACTGTAAGTATTATTCCAACAATTATTGTTGCTATTGATAAAGTCCAATCTATCCAACCCATATTGTATTCCTCCTATAAAAACAAGTAATTTACTTGCATATTATAACATAAAAAATATTAAATTACAAGTTTATACTTATGTTTTCTTCAATTGATGTTAATATACTATTTATTTTATCACTATTAATTATTAAATTTATCTGACTATACTTATAATATACAGTCTCTATCCCTTGATAATACACTTGCATAGCAAAATCATTATTACTATGCTCTAATCTTAGCTTTTCTAAAATATTTAAAAAATTTTCCAAATATGTTTCATATCCTAGTTTTATATTATTTGAATAATTATTTTGTACAAGATAATCTAAATATTTACAAGCATAATATATGTAATCTCTATAAACGTATTTATTGCTCTTTTCATATTTTAATTCATTATTTAAATTTTTCTCTATTATTGATACTATTTCTTTTCTTTTTTCCTCGTCATCTTGTCCATATAATTCTTTTTTTATATCCATAATTTCAAGATATGTTTTACAAGCAGTATTGTAATTAGAAATATATTCCAAATCATATCTATCAAATATTAGAGCCAAACTACATCTATTCATAACGTTTTGTTGTTCCTCTAAAGAATTATTTAAATTATCTATTTCTATAGGTTCAATTATATATCCTATAACTAAAAATGTATTAATAATAAATACTAAAATAAATAGTAATATATTTATTACTAAATATATTTTATTTAGTTTTATTTTTTTCGCCGAATCGCAACACAATGCAATAAATATTGCAAGTATAAATATCATATATGAGTATGTGAAAAATACATCAAAACAGCTAAATATTAAAATATCAACAAGAATAAATTTATATATATTATTTTTACACTTCTTTAATATAACAAATATCAACGTCAAAAAACTTACCAAGCCTAGAATTCCAGCTTCTACCATTATTTGAAGTAAAACACTATGTACTTCCATAGATATATATTGTTGCTGCTGAACAGTCTCATATAAAGTTCTAAAACCATTTCCACCTACACCAAATAAAAAATTAGTTATAGAACTTGTACTAAGTTTTAAAGCATCTAAATAATATGTAAATCTAGATATTGTACTATCAAAATCTACAAAATAATCTTTAAATCTCAATATTATACCACTTTTATCTAAAATAGAATTATTATATACAAAAAATACTATAACCAAAATTATAAACCCGCATAATAGATAATTGCTAATATTTTTTATTCTAGAAATATTAATCACATAATTAAGCACAAGATAAACAGTTAACCCTAAAATAAACATTAAATATACATTATATTCCATTACTAGCACAGATAGTATAAATGCATACATTAAATCAAAAAGTACTTGTATAATATCTTTATATTTCTTATTAACTATACAAATTAATAAACTACTTATAACATATAAGACTAGAGACATTTTAGATTGTGTAAGTATTATTATCAAGCTAAGAAATAAAATACACATACTAATTAACAACTTATTTATTTTTAATTCTTCTTTATTTTCAAAAAGCTTATTTTTTAAATACATTACGCTTATAATACATAGTAGCCCTAACATATTTGCATATTGAAATACAGATGAAATTTTTCCCTCATATTCTAAATATCCACTTCCAATTAACTTTAAAGGCTTATTTAAAACTCTTGCACCAATTTCATCAATTCCTATAAATGAAAAAATAATAGTAAAAATAACAATTGCTTTTACAAATATTTCTTTATTTTCAGAGCTAATTACAACACAATATAGTAAAAACATTGTATATACTTTTATTGCTGCATTTAACGCTCCAGACATAGTTGCTGGCATAAAAAATAAAGATATAAAATAACTTAAACTAAAAAATAAAAATAAGATATCTGTAATTCTTATAGTTCTGATGCTTTTTAAATTCAAAATAAAATATACTCCAGAAATTAATTGTACAAAATATACTAATATTAATTCATCTTGCTTATAATAGCCACCCTTTTTTATACCTATAAAAAATAAAAATACTATTAATACATACTCTAATATACTTTTTATATTTTCTTTTTTTATCATATTTTACCTCGATATACCGAAATTATATATTATTTTATATAATTTATCAAGAAAAAAAGGGGGCTTGCCCCTACTACTCTAAATTTCTAAGACCATATTCTAATATTTGATTTACTACACTATTAAAAGATGTATTGTTTTGTTCAGCTAATGAACTTATTTTATCATATGTTTGTCCACTCATTCGAATAGTTCTCGTAATCGTGTCTCTATTTTTGTTGTTTGATATTATTCTTAACTTCTCCAATATTATCACCTATTGTTATTATATGTAAAAAAATTGTCAATTTTAGTGTACCAATAAGTGTACGTTTATCTTATTTTATGATATAATTATTGTTGGAGGAAGGAAATGAAAAAATCAATAATTATTTTTTTAATAATTTTATTTATTATACTATTAGTATTGATATCTTTAAATCTATTCATATTAATAAAAAATATAAATATCTTATCTAACTTTAGTTAATACTTCAAAATATAAAATAATAAAAAAATTAAATTCTATTTTATAAAAAAGTAAAAAAGCTTGAAATTATTAATACTTCAAGCTTTTTTATCTGAATAAATTTGTCTCTTTCACTATTTTAATAATACAACTTCATTATTTTCTTTACTTTTTTTTATATCAATAACTCTTTGATTAGATGATCCTCTCCATTTTAGTGTTGGATCATGTAATTCATCTACATATTGTCCATCTACCAAAACATCAACATAATTAAATACATCTTCATCCTTTAAGTCTTCATATCTAAATCCTGACCATACCCAAACATCTTTATCTGGAAAAGCCTCTTTAAATTCTTTTGCAAGTTTAGTAGTACCATTTATATTTGCAGGATGCATAGGTTCTCCTCCTAAAATAGATAACCCTTTTATATGATCCTTTTTACATAATTCTAATACTTTTTTAATTGTGTCATCATTAAACTCTTTACCGCCATTAAAATCCCACGTTTCAGAATTAAAACAATTTTTACAATGAAAATTGCATCCTTGCATAAAAATCGATACTCTTACTCCTGGTCCATCAGATATATCCATTTTTCTTATTAAATTATATCTCATACTATTCAGCCACCTTATTATCTATATGTAATACTCTCTCCTTTATTTCTTGTGTTCTACCTTTATTCCAGAAATTAGTACCAATATATCCACATGTACGTCTTGCAACATTTAATGTGTTATGATCTCTATTTCCACAATTTGGACAATACCATTCTAAATTATCATCAATTAATATTTCTCCAGTATATCCGCATTTTTGACAATAATCTGATTTAGTATTAAGTTCAGCATACATAATATTATCATAAATAAACTTAATAACTTCAATAACTGCATCTAAGTTATTTTGTAAGTTTGGTGTTTCTATATATGAAATCGCTCCACCTGGACTTAATTTTTGAAATTCACTCTCTAATTTTAACTTTGAAAATGCATCTATTTCTTCAAATACAGGAACATGATATGAATTAGTAATATATCCTCTATCTGTTATTCCCTTTATTGTTCCAAATCTCTCTTTTAAGCATTTAGCAAATTTATATGTTGTAGATTCTATAGGAGATCCATATACAGAATAATCTATATCCTCTTCTTTTTTCCATTTATTAGTCATATCATTTAAATGCTGCATTACTTTTAATCCAAATTCTTTACCAACTCCATTATCTGTATGTGAATGCCCTGTCATAACTTTTACACATTCATATAATCCAGCATATCCAAGTGAAATAGTAGAATATCCATGATGTAATAACTCATGTATTGATTCACCTTTATCAAGTCTTGCTAATGCTCCATATTGCCATAAAATAGGAGCTACATCACTTGTTGCATTACTTAATCTCTTATGTCTAATCTGCAATGCTCTATGGCATAATTCTAGTCTTTCATCAAATATTTTCCAGAATTTATCCATGTCTCCATCAGCAGAAAGCGCAACATCTGGTAAATTTATAGTAACAACTCCTTGATTAAATCTTCCATAATATTTTCCTTTTCCTTCAACATAATTTTTAGCCTTTGCAATATTACCTAAACTCATTGTTCTATCTGGAGTAAGAAAAGATCTACATCCCATACAAGGATAACATTCCCCATTGCCCAATTCATTTATCTTTAACTCTTTCATTACTTTTTCAGAAATGTAATCTGGTACCATTCTTTTTGCAGTACATTCTGCAGCAAGTTTAGTTAAATACCAATACTTACTATCTTCATGTATATTATCTTCTTCAAGAATATATAATAGTTTTGGAAATGCACGAGTTATATATACACCTTTTTCATTTTTAAATCCTAATATCCTTTGTTTTAAAAATTCTTCAATTACCATTGCAAGTTCTTCTTTATACTCATCTGTTTCTCCAAGATACATGCAAACAGATAAAAATGGTGCTTGACCGTTTGTATTAGTCATAGAGTTTACTTGGTAATTAAAAGTTTGTACTCCATCTTCAACTTCTTTTCTTGTATCTTGCATAGCAAACTCTTTACATTCTTCTTCACTTAAATTTCTTTCTTGATATTTCTTTAAATATTTTTCGTAACTTAGTCTTACAAAAGGTGCTAGATGCGTAAGTGATACTGTTGCGCCACCATAGCTTGATGATGTAACTGCAAGAATTATCTGTGTAGCTATTGTTGCAGCAGTAATAAATCTATGTGGCTTTTCTATCATTACACCATTTATAACTGTTCCATTTTGTAACATATCATCCAAATTAATCAATTCACAATTATGAAGGGCATTTTGTGCAAAATAATCTGCATCATGAAAATGTATAATTCCTTTATCGTGTGCTTCAACTATATCTTCTGGTAATAAAAATCTTCTTGTTATATCTGTACTTGTAATACCTGCCAAATAATCTCTTTGTGTTGTAACTACTTGTGCATTTTTATTTGAATTTTCACTATTCCAGTATTCGTTCTCTCCCTCTATTAATTCTTTTATAGATTTATCTGTTGTATTAGCTTTTCTTACTAATGCTCTTGTATATCTATATGTAATATATTTTTTAGCTAGTTGGTACTTATCAAATTCCATCAATTTTTGTTCTATAATATCTTGAATATCTTCAACTAAAATTCTTTTTTTATTTAAATCCTCTATATATTTTATAATCTCCTCAATCTCTTCTTTAGAAGCTTTTTCTTTTCCTCTTACCTCATTATTAGCTTTTCCTATAGCTATTCTAATTTTTTCAGGATCATAATCTACAATATGACCATCTCTTTTAACAATTTTCATTTTAACCCTCCTCATATAATATCTATATATACTTTATACCAATAATAATAAAAATTAAAAAGTTGCACTTGCACCTTTTATATATTTTTGTTAAAATTATTTTTAGGTGATTATTATGACAAAACCTTTTGACGAATTAACATCTTCACAAATAAGTAAACTATATGATCTATTAGGTGTTCATATATATAGATTTAGTAAAAATCAAGAGATACTCCCTACAATAAAAAGCGAAAATATACTAGCAATTATATTAGAAGGTTATGCTCAAATTATTAATATAGAATATAATGGTAATGAAATCATAGTAGAAGAACTTTTTAAAGACAGTATTTTTGGTACTAATATTTCCGCAACTAATAGTGAAAATTGTCAAATAATAGCAAAGCAAGATACTCAAGTATTAGTTATAGACTATGAAAAATTAGTTAATCCATCTAATTTAAAACATACTTATTATAACACTTTTTTAAGAAATATATTTGACATCATTAACGATAAATTTAAAAAGACAAATGAAAGAATTAAAATCTTGGAGAAAAAGCAAATACGTGAAAAACTTTTAGAATATTTTGAAATTGAACATAAAAAAAGTCGCTTTAATTATATATATTTGCAATTTTCGTTTAGAGATTTAGCTGACTATCTTGCAGTAAATAGATCTGCTATGTTTAGAGAATTAAAGCATCTAAAAGAAGAAAAATTTATTGAGATAAAAGATAGGAGAATTACTCTATTATATAAATAATTAAAAAAAGTATCAAGCAACTAATTTACTTGATACTTTTTTATATGGTGCCCCAGAAGCGATTCGAACGCCCGACCCACGGCTTAGAAGGCCGTTGCTCTATCCAACTGAGCTACTGGAGCATTTGTACTAATTAATTAGTACTCTAATATAATAACACACACTGTATAAAAAATCAAGTATTTTTACAAATTTTTTAAATTTTATTGGTGTCTATTATTATCAACGGCACAGTCATTTCTTTTTCTGTAAGTCCCGCATGTCTTGCCAAAAGATTTACGCCATCATTTTTCCAATCTATAGCGACATCAGATATTCCAAAAGCAATATAATCTCCTATAAAATCATTAATTTTAGAATTTACTTTTCCAGTTCCAAATAATTCTTTTTCCATAACTTCTTTTTTACTTAAAAGTAAAAATTTGTCTTTAAACATTTTATTGAATTCATCTTTAAATTCTTCCACATATTCATCTTTTACAAAAAAATTTACAGCTCTAGATTCAAAGCTTGGCTTACGTTTAAGCATTTTAGTAATTTTAGGATAGTCTGTTAAATATTCAGTGCTACAATTTAAAAGTCCATGATCAGCTGTAATAATTATTAAAGTATCTTCTAAATTTTTAGCTAGTTCATCTACCATACTATTTAAAAATCTTATATTTTCCTTTACATCTTCATGTTCTACCCCAACAGAATGCATTATAATATCTGGTTCTTCTGAATATGCATAAATAAAATTACTTTGACCATTTTTGGATATTTCAGTTATTTTTCTTAAAAGTTGATTATAATTATATACAAATTCATTTGTATCTGAATACAAAGATACATCATGTGATTTTACTTTTCCATTTGTCACTTTTTCTATTTTAGTAAAAATATTCTCGTAGTTAATATATTTTCTTGCAACATTTTCATCTTTAATCTTCTTTCCAGTATCTTGATATGTATTTTTTAGGACACATATATTTGCATCATATTCTTTAAAATACATAGACCACCCAAGCCATCCATGCTCTATTGGTGACATTCCACTTTCTACTGTTGGAATTGCACATGCTGTAGTAGATGGACACACAGAAGATATACCTCCAACTAAGTGTTTCATTAAAAATTTTTCGGAATCTAAATACTCTTTTAAAGTATAATATCCCATTCCATCAAAAAGCATAAGTAAAACATTATTATAATTTTTCTTTAACTTATAATCTAGAATTTTTAAAGTCTTACGACCATTATCATATCCATAGAATTTTAAAATTGAAGAGACAATTGATAATATGCTGTTATCATAATCTGGATATTTTATCATTAATTACCTCCTAATAGCTAGTTTCATTTTTCATTAATTCTGCATTTTGCTCTAAATACTCATCATAAGTGCATCTTTTATCTATTATTCCATCATCTGTTATTTGAATTATTCTATTTGCAACAGTTTGCACAAATTGATGGTCATGTGAAACGAATACTACTTCTGCACTAGTTCTAATTAAACCCTCATTTAAAGCTGTTATACTCTCTAAATCCAAATGATTTGTAGGTTCATCTAAAAATAGTAAGTTTGGTGCTTCCAGCATTGCTCTTGCAATCATACACCTAGCTTTTTCTCCACCAGAAAGTACCTTTAATTTCTTTAAAGCATCATCTCCTGAAAATAACATTCTTCCTAAAAAGCTTCTTACTACTGTTTCATCTGTTATACCATAATCATCTGCGATCCATTGTACTATACTTTTGTCCTCTTTAAAGAATTCCTCATTATCTTGTGGTATATATGATGGTTTTATAGTTTGTCCAAATGTAATTTTGCCAGTATCTGGCTTTAATTGTCCCATTATTATTTTAAATAAAGTAGTCTTAGCAATACTATTTGATCCTACAAGAGCTATCTTATCTCCTTTTAATACTTTAAATGAAATGTTTTTTAATATTTGTTCTCCATCTATTTTTATACTTACGTCTTCTACAGATAATATTTCTTTTCCTGATTCTCTTTCAGGTTTAAAATCTATATATGGATATCTTCTTGTTGATGGTTTTATCTCATCTAATTGTATTTTTTCTAGAGTTTTCTTTCTAGATGTAGCTTGCTTAGATTTTGATGCGTTTGCACTAAATCTTCTTATAAAATCTTCTAGTTCTTTTATCTTTTCTTCTTTCTTTTTATTAGCCTCTTTCATCTGCTTTAACGCCAACTGACTAGATTCATACCAAAAATCATAATTACCAACATATAGATTAATTTTTCCATAATCTATATCTAATATATGAGTACACACTTTATTTAAAAAATATCTATCATGAGATACAACTATAACAGTATTTTCAAAGTTTATTAAAAACTCTTCTAGCCAGCTTATTGCTGCCATATCCAAATTGTTTGTTGGCTCATCTAAAATTAATACATCTGGATTGCCAAATAAAGCCTGAGCAAGTAATACCTTAACCTTCTGAGGTCCTGTTAACTCTTTCATTAAACATTCATGAAGCTCTGTTTCTATTCCAAGCCCTGTTAATAACTGAGCTGCATCAGTTTCAGCCATCCAACCATTTAGCTCAGCAAACTCAGCCTCTAACTCACCAGCTTTGATTCCATCTTCTTCATTAAAGTCTGGTTTTGCATATAAAGCATCTTTTTCCTTCATTATCTCATAAAGTCTTTCATTTCCTCTAATAACTGTATCTAAAACTTTCACATTATCATACATATAATGATCCTGTTTTAATACACCTAGTCTTTCATTTTTTGTCATATAAACTTCGCCTTCACTAGGTTCTATTTCTCCAGTCAAAACTTTTAAAAAAGTAGATTTTCCTGCTCCATTTGCCCCTATTACACCATAACAATTTCCAGGTGTAAACTTTACATTTACGTCTTCATATAAGACTCTTTTTCCAAATCTTACTGTAACTCCATTTGTTCCTATCATAATTTTCTCCTTTTACACTAGTCTATATTTTACTATAAAAACAAATGAAAATCAATTAAAAATAAGCAAGAATTAAAGTAAGAAAATCACTTTAAATCTTGCTTAGTTCTAACTATTATTTTTACGCATAATTTTATTTATTGTTTCATCTATATTATCTTTGTTCATAGCTACAATATTCTCAACAGAATATCCTATAAGTGCATTAGGACTTCTCTTTGCAATTTCATTTATACACTTTTCATATTGCTCTTTATTTTTCTTTCTAATAGTAGATGTATTTCCTATAATATATTGTTTTTTATCCTTTGTAATTATTACTATTCTTTTTGCTGTCACTATACCATATACTCTATAATCATATGGATAAGCCCAAATTATATCACTATAATTTATTATATATAAAGTAGAGGAATAACTAATAATATAATCTTTTAAAAAAATCAATTTAGATTTTTCATACTCTGTTTTTGAAGAACTAGATAATTGTTTAATTAAGTCTTCTAAATCATGCTCTTTAGAAAACTCATCTATATTTTTTCTAGACTTTATCATAATAAAAATACAATATATACCAAATAAAATCGATAAAACTCCAAATATATATCCAATTCTCTTTAATACCGTTGCACTTTCATTTGGATTATACTTTGCATTTATTAAATATGGTGTAAAATAATCTTCAAAATTTTCTAATGTAAGCTCATCAGTATTATATGCTTCATTATACATATCTATTGCTATCTGTTTCAATTCTGTCTGAATATTAGTACTTATACCATATATTGTTGCACCTTCACTATATTCATTTTGAAGCTCATTACAAAGTAAAGTATACTGTATTTTGCTAAGATCTAATATATACACATTACTTCCATCGGTAGCAAGATAATATTCATCTATTACCTTATTATCTTTAGAATAATCTGCAATACATTCTGTTATAGCAACTACTCTACATTCGACATATTGATCTTCATTTGATATATCTTGTATTTCTATTGCTTCAGGATACTCTCTATTTTCTATTATCACACTTAATGAAAAGCCTAATATAGAAAGTATAAAAAAAGCAATAAAACACTTTTTAGCTGTTTTATCCTTATCTAATAAATTTAAAAATACTTTTTTATGTTCTTTTTCCACGTATTTCACCTAGATAAATAATACACTCATTATAGTCATTTGTCAATAAAATATTACTATTGATTTTATTCGACATATATTGTAATATTGAAGTGGTGATAAAAATGAAAAAATTAGACAATAAAGAATTAAAAGAAATCTCTAAAGAAAAAATAAAATTAGCTTATGAAGATTATAAAGCATTTGCGCTAAAAGGAAATGTTTTAGATCTAGCAATAGGTGTTGTTTTAGGTAGTGCTTTTACAAACATTGTAAACACAATTGTTTCATCTACAATCACTCCAATAATTAGTTTACTAACTAGTAACGTAGACTTATCTACTTTATTTGTAACATTAAAAGGAGGGCACTTCGATACCCTTGAAGCTGCAAAAGAAGCGGGAGCTATAACATTAAATTATGGCTCACTAATTAATGCTATATTAAATTTCTTAATAGTATCTATAGTACTATTTATATTAGTAAAAACACTTGCAAAAGCAAATAAAAAGAAATCTAAAGAAGTTGAAACAACAACTAAGACATGTCCTTATTGCATGAGTACAATAAACATAAAAGCTAGTAGATGTCCAAACTGTACAAGTATTTTAGAAGATATAAAAGAAAAAGATGCCACTATAAATTAATTTATAGTGGCTAAAATTTAATCACGGGAATTTAATAAAACTATTTTTTCATAATTCTATTAAATTCCCGTGATATTACTTAAAATAACTATTTTATTAATTATTTTTTGTTTACTAATTCTTTTAAAGCTTTTCCAGCTTTGAATACTGGAGCTTTAGAAGCTGGTATTTTAATTTCAGCTTTAGTTTGTGGGTTTCTACCTTTTCTAGCTGCTC
>CALXBV010000010.1 GCA_944386635.1 uncultured Clostridia bacterium | reverse complement strand
TTGCCAATTTTTTTATATTCCTCAATAGCTCAGTGGTAGAGCATTCGGCTGTTAACCGAAGGGTCGTAGGTTCGAGCCCTACTTGAGGAGCCAATACAAGGGTTAAGCTTTTGCTTAGCTCTTTTTTATTTATATGTTATTTTTTATATAAAAATTTATAAGTATGTGTAACTTTTTTTACAAAAATGGTAATCTATTAATGAAAATATTTTATTTTGTTATAGGAAGGAAATTAGTAAATGGAAGAGTATACTATTAAAAAATATTTAAAAAACAATAAATTAAATATTGAGAATATGATTAACGATTATAAGGACTATATTTATACTATTGTAAAAAACAATTCTAAGGGATTTTTTACTAATGAAGATATTGAAGAGGTGGTGTCTGACGTATTTTTGACAACATGGCATAATAAAGATAGGATAGATGAAGATAAACCATTGAAAAATTACATTGCTGGTATTACAAAAAATTTAATATTAAAAAAGTATAGAGAAAAGAAATATACAAATGTAGAAGTATCATTAGAAGATGAGATTTTTAGCAATGAATTGAATAATATAGAATATGTATATGAAAATAATTTGGTGGATGAGACTATTAATGAGGAATTAAATAACCTTACCGAGTTAGAATATAACATATTTACTAAGTTTTATTATTTTTCTAAGAGTATTAAAGAAATAGCAAAAGAAATGAATATAAGTGAGTCTTTAGTAAAAGTAAAATTGCATAGAGTCAGAAAAAAGTTAAAAATTAGATTAGAAACAAAGGGAATTATTTTAAAAGATATAATTATAGTATTTATTGCGGCTATGATAATTATATCAGGATATGTTATTGGAAGAGAGATTGTAAAACACTTTTTTATAGATTCCTCAGATGGAGTAGAAAAAGCAGTTGAAAATGGATATATTGAAGACTATGAAATAGAAAAGAGTAATAAAAGTAATGGAGTGAGTATAGAAGTTGAATCAGTACTAATGGATGATTATAACTTGGCAATTAATTTTTGTTTAAAATTTGATGATAAGAGCTATATTGATAAAATTAATTATTGTGAGTTCGATAATCTATTAATAATGGATGAAAATAATAATTTAATAGTCACTAAATTTGAAGGAAATAATAATGATTCGAATTTATTAAACTTTTTTGCTAATAGTGGAAATAATTATCCAGGAATTAGTGATGGAAGCGAAAGTATTCATATAAAAAGTAAAAGTGATAATGAAATTATTATGACTTATGCTACACATTCTAGTGAGTTCCCTAAATCTCACAAACTTAATATTATGTTAGATAGAATTTCGCTATATTCTTCTAACAATGATTTAGAAGAGAAAATAGATACAATAAAAGGAGAGTGGAATATAGAAGTAGAACTTCCTGAAGAGTTTTATAATAGAGAAACTGTAGTTTATACTTTAGAAAGTACTAATGATGAAAATTTGGAATTATTAGAGGCAAACTTATCTGAAACAGGAATAAGGATAAAATTTAAAACTAAATGGGGACAGCAATATTATAATAAGGATGACTCAGATGAAGAAATAATTGAAAAATTAGAGAAAATAAGAGATGAATATTTAACATTTGAATATATAGTAGATAATAAGATTACACCTTTTTATGATTACTATATAATTAATTCATCTGGAAAGAAATTTTATCCTGCAGGGTCATCTGATGGAGATGGAGGTATATCAATAGGATCAGATGGTGAAGTGCAATATATGCAAATTTTTAATATGACTCCTATAGATGCTACAGATAAAATAACTATTATTATGGAAAAAGATAGTAATTATTTTGACACTACTAAGGATAAATATTTAGAAATAGTACTAACAAGAAAAAGTAAATAATTATAAATTACGTTTTAATCTTAATATTTAAAACATTATATTATTATAGATATTTATGATATAATGTTTTGGAACAAAACATAGTGAGATATGTATTATACTTCTCTACTAATCTTATTTATGATATAATAATCTTGAAGCTGACATTCTCGATTCAACTAGATTAAAAAGCATTGAGCTAACTGAAAAAATATAGAGATTTTGTACTTAATTATGAAAGGGGAAACTAACATGGAAAGACATTTTAGTGTTACTGTTTATGTAACAAACAAAGATGGTAAATTTTTATTTATTCGTCACAAGAAATTGCAAAAGTGGTTACCTCCTGGAGGACATATTGAGAAAAATGAAATTCCTGATGTTGCTGCTCTTCGTGAGGTAAAAGAAGAAACTGGCTTGGATGTTGAATTGCAGGGAGAAAGATTTCCAAGAGAAAGTGATTGTATAAGACCTTATGGTATTCAAATGAATGTTATTAAAGAAGGTGAACATGAACACATTGACCTTATTTACTGGGCTAAAGCTATTAACGAGAGCAAAGTGATTCTTAATGAGAAAGAAACAGAAGGAATTGATTGGTATAACATTGATGAAATATTGAATCCTGAGTTTGATTCTTTTGACGAAACAAAAAAATGGTGTAAGAAATTTTATGATATTATGAACTAAAAACAATTATAGTCTTTTGCCACTATATATATATTATTTATATATGGTGGCTTTTAAATTAATTGTTTATAATTTGTATTTCTTATGGGATGATTTACTATATATCATTAAAAAATAGTAATTTTTTGTGTTTAATAAATATATTAAATGGTATTTTAATGGTATAAATTTTGATTGTTAATAAACATTGCTTGTAGCAACGGACTATTCTTTATATAATAAATTTAAATGAAAGAAAGGAGTGATTTAAAATGTTAAAAGAAAACATTAAGACTATCAGAAAATCAAAAGGACTTTCACAAGAAGAACTTGCTATCAAGCTAAATGTAGTAAGACAAACAATTTCTAAATGGGAGCAGGGATTGTCAGTTCCTGATTCTGAAATGTTAATCTCTATATCAGAGGTCCTTGAAACTCCAGTAAGCACTTTGCTTGGAGAAAATATTTCTGAGACCAAGGTAGATGATCTAAAAGCAATTTCTGAAAAATTGGAGTTAATAAACTTACAATTATCACAAAGGAAGAATGAAAAAAGAAAAATAATTCGTTGGCTACTAATTTCATTATGTGTAATCATAATAATAACTTTCATATCTTTAATCTTATTTAATAGTCAGTACTTAAGTTTGAATTATAGTGATCCTGAAAAAGCAGTTTTAGGAGTTGCTTTTCATTCATTTGAATGGCTATTTGTCAGAATATCACCAATTATACTTATTGGATCAATTATTGGAATTTTCTTGACTTGGAAAAAAGTTTAAAATCGATTTAATTTTTTGAAAACTTTAGATTATTACTATTAAATCTAAAATTGATTTTTAGTACAACATTAATATTTTTTCATTAGAAAAATAAAATTAATTATCTGATATAATTTATTTCTAAATGATTTATATAAAATTTATTTAATTATATCAATTAAGATTTTATTATGATATAATACTAAAAAATATAAGGAGAATAGTATGGAAAAATATGAGTTAGTAGATAAAAATGGAAAAGGAACAGGGAAAATTTTAACAGATTTAGAAATAGATAATAAAGAATGTATTCCTGCAGGATATTATGTATCAATTGTTGGAGTACTTATTATTAATGATAATAATGAAGTTTTATTAGAAAAAAGAAGTAAATTAAAAAAAATTAATCCTGGTAGATGGGGAATATGTGGAGGAAAAGTGGATTTAGACGAAACACCACTTGACGCAATAATTCGTGAAACTCATGAAGAGATAGGAATTATTTTAAAAAAGGATGATTTAAAATTTTTATGTATAAATAAAAGTGAAAAGGCATATTTTACAATTTTTTATGTTAGAAAAAATTTAGATTTAGATCAATGTGTGTTGCAAAAAGAAGAGGTGGATTGTGTAAGATATTTTAATATTGAGAAATTAAAAGAATTAGATAGTGAAGGGATAGAATCGCTAAATTAGAGGAAAAAAATATATAATATAAATAATAATGAAAAGTCATCAAAAAAGGTAGATAATAAAAAGATAAAAGAAATAGAAAAAATAATTAAAAGTACAGATGAAAAAGAAGAAGAAAAAATAAATTGGACAAAAGCTTGGAGTAAAAAATATCCAATTCTAACAAAGTATAGAGATCAAATTGATGTACAAGAATATTCTATTATAATACGTAATATGCTAAGTAAACTTAAAGAAGATTATAATTATAGTGATTTAGATGCCATGTTAGTTTTAAAAGATATATTATATAATGAATGGAAAAAAAATAAAAAAGATAAAATTTAAAAAAGTATAATATATTTACAAATAGGTAATAAATTGCATTGAGTAGTTTGTAAGTTATTTTATATAATGTTATAATAGTTTTTAGAAACATTAAAAAATTAATAATATAAATAAGGAGTAAGTTATGGGATTAGATATTATAAATAAAAATAAAGTACTAAATAAAAGAATGCAAGATATAAATAAATTGATATATAGTAAAAAATACAAAGAAGCATATGAAGAGGTAGCAAAGCTAATAGAGTACGTAAATCAAAAATTTATAGAAAAAAATTATAATATAAAATTAGATTATGGTGATCCACTAGAGGCCTCTAAAATATATATGAATAAAGATAATAAGTTATTTAATAATATGGTTACTTTAAATGGTGAGTATAATATAATTGGTGAGTATGAAATTGAATTAGAGGATGTTGATTACTTAATATCTATTTTAGAAACTATATATAATTATATGATAACAAATTATGGTGAGTTTATATAAATATATACTTTAACTTTTATATTGTATTTTATATTTATACTATGGTATAAGATAGAAAAAATATAAAGGATGTGAGATATATGAATATTATATTTCTAGATGTTGATGGAGTATTAAACTCAATAGAATATTTAACTGAAAAGTATAATAGTTTAAAAAGAATATTAAAGCAAGAAGAAATGTTAGATACTGCATGTATTAAGAACTTAAAAGAAATAGTAGATAAAACTAATTCTAAAATAGTAATTACTTCTTCTTGGAAAATATGTGATCTAGATATTTTAAATAAAGTATTTAGTAAATATGACTTAAAAATATATGGTATAACAAAAAATTATGGAGATAAAAGAGGAAAAGAAATACGAGAATGGTTATCCTTAAATAAAGATGTATGTAATTATATAATTATAGATGATGATATGTTTGAAGATTATGTTGGATTAGAAAATAATATAATACGTACATCTATGTATAGTGGTAGAGGATTAAATTCTATACATGTCAAAGAAGCAATAAGCAAATTAAAGAGGCTATAAATTAGTCTCTTTTACTTTTTATTATACATATTAAATTGACATAAATATTAAAAAATGGTATAATATAAATATATATTGATTGGATAAATCCATTAACTATATGGATTAGTGATGGAATTAACAGCGGTATATGAAAAAAATTATTAAAGGAGGAATGCTGTATGATAAAAGAAGCATTAATTAAAGGTTTTGTAGAAGAGGAGTATCAAGATGAACTTCTTGAAAAAGCTCGTTTACAAAAAGAAGAAAAATCGGCTGAAAAAGCTGAAAAAGTTGCTCAAAAGCAACAAAAGAAAGCAGAGAAATCTGCTAAAAGAAGTCATTTCTTTGATGGCTTAAAAGAAAAATTTATCCGTAAAGAGGATGAAGAAGTAAATGAAGGCTATGATGTCTTCTTTGATGAAGAAGGCGAATCATACACCGCAAAAATACTAGATGCTAGTAATATACTAGACTTTGGTATGAAAACTATATCTAATTTAAAAGGTTTAGATCTTTTAAAAAGAGATATAGAAAAATCACCACTTTATGTTGGTGATGAAAAAAATATCTTAGGAGTAACTTCAATAAAAAGGGTTTATTCTGAGGATAAGGAAAAGAAAGATTCAGCTTATGTTTTAATTGAAACAGACTATGAATGGTTCGTAGTTGAATTCAAGAAAGTTGAAACTTTCTAGTATAGATTACAGGTTACATATTTGTAGCCTGTTTTTTTAACAAATTTTTATATGAATAATATAATACAATAGGTGATTGTATGAGTTATATAATATTTTGTATATCAGTAATTGGAATAGTTGCAATATGTTTTACTATGCACAATTACTGCTTTATATGTCAAGAAAAGAAGAATAAGGGAGAGTTAAATATAATTCTTACTAAAGAAGATGTAGATTTTGATGAAAAAAAGGAAATAATAAATAAAATAATGAATGGTGAGTTTGAAGATATTTTAGATGTAGTAGATAATATGCGAATAAATTGACTTTAATTTAACTTTTGTGTAAAATATAG
>CALXBV010000009.1 GCA_944386635.1 uncultured Clostridia bacterium | reverse complement strand
TTCTTTTTATGATAAATATAAACAATATAAATGCAGTAGAAGAATTACCAGATGATGGAGCAAAAATATCATCATCACAGGTAATACAGACAAAGACAGGAACAGGACCATTTGATGAAAATGATGACCCAGGAAATGATTCAAGTGAAGATAATAATATAGTACGTTCATTTGATCAAGTAACATGGACAATAGAAAATACAATGGTATTGAATAATAGTGAAGCGACAAGTTATAGTGGAGGAAGAATATATTTTGAGGCAACATTACCAGATGTATTTACAAATGAGACAGCGGGTTGGAATGTTGACTCTATGTCATGGATAGAAGATGCAAAAGTGTCAGATGATGGACTGACTTTAACTGGATATTATCAAATGGGAACAGATAATATAACAGTGCCAGGAAAGCAAACTTTAGTGTTTGTATTAAATATATTCGGAGCAAAAAATGGAATAGAATTTCAGCCAACAATAAAATTATGGCTAAATGGAAATAATGAAGAAGAATGTCAAACAGTTATACCAGAAAAAATAGTTGTAAGTGCTGCCCCAAGTTATAATGTAAGATTAGTAAGAAATACAAATTTAAATAAAAGAGCACTTGATTTAAATTACAATGGTGAATCTATAGATGGTAGAGTATATGGTTATACTTTCACATTGCAATTGTATAATAGAAGCTCTTCAAAAGGCTTAAAAGGAATAGAATATCCTAATGGAGATATTACATTTGATATAGATTTAAAATTTGAGAGAACAGATTTAGGTAGCACTGATAGAGAAGATATAACACAAGAGTGTACACCGTTACTTTGGAATTACAAAGTAAATTATGGAAATCAAGTAATTAAAGATCGAAATATGAATTTTGGTGACAACAATCAAAATGGAAGATGGTTTGCACCAAGGGGAGTAATAAATTCTGATAGAAAAATGAGTGTATATAATTCTGGAAATATAAAAATGGAACAAAATGGTAATAAGATATCAGTTACAATATCGGATTATGAATTTGATGGTATTTTTCCGCAATATAATTATGAGTATAACTTACAAAGTGGAATTGTATATGGAGCAAATATAGGATGTTTTAGTGTTGGGTATTTTCAAATTATAATACCAGACAATGAAGTATCTATGCAAGAAAATTCTAATTTCTATTTGACAGTAAGTGATACAAACTTTAACGCTGTATCCCTTTCAGGTCAAAGCGTAAGTAAGCAAGTTATAACTTCAGATGATAGTAATGCATTAACACATGTAAGATTTTCTCCTGGCACATTTAGTGATTTTATATATTTATATGATATGTCTGATAAAATGTTACATTCTCAATGGAATATGGGAGATTCTGCAGTATCAATTGGCCAAAAATTTATAGCTGCATCTTTTATTAGTATAGGTAAAAATAATGATCCGGGAGATTATATAAGATCAGTTGATAGATTCTTTAAATTTGATGCTGAAGCGTTTGAGTTTCAAGAAGATAGTAATGGAGTAATATATAAAACAGTTGGCATGGATAATATTAATTGGAAGTATTGGTTTGTAACTAAAAAAGATGGAAAAAATTGGTCTTCTCAAGCGGATATGAATAATGGAAATATAGAGGATATGATATTATATCAAAATCTAGAAGATATACCAGATGATTATTTATGTGTAGGAATATATTTTGAATCACAAAGTGGCTATATTACTGAAGGTGATTGGCATTATTTTAAGATATTTCTTCAAGTAAAAGATACAGCAAAGATAGGACAAACATATGCTATGACACAAACTAGTAGATATTGGAGAGAAGATTTAGATAGAAATATATATTCACAATCAATATTAGATTCGTATGACGCATATCCTACAACAGCATATATAGCTAAAAATATGAATTATATAAAAACGGAGTATGATGAAAATGGAACACAAATTCCAGGTACTCATAGTGGAGCACATAATTATGGTCAAACAGCATTAATAATCGGAGCACAACAGGGAATATCCCAAAAGCCAATTGATGAGAGTGGAAATGAGAAGATAAATTATGACTTAGGGCAAAATGAAAATATAGTAACTTATCAAATAACACCAACATTAACTAGTATAAGTAGTAGTTCTTTAAAAATAGAAGATGTAGCAATAACAATAACAGACACATTACCAAATGGACTTACATATGTTTCTGGAAGTTCAAATTATGGAGAGCCTAGTATAACAAAAAATGATGATGGAACAACAATACTAGTATGGCAAATATCAGGTTGCAATGTAGATGAAAAAATAGATGATTTGATATTTAAAGCATCTATTTATGAGGAGACATCAAACGGAACGCAGTATACAAATAAAGCAGTAATATCTGCTGAAAATGATAAAATAGGAAATACAGTATTACGAAAAAGAACATCTACTAGTACAATCCAAATAATAAATTTATCATCACATAGATTATATAAAACAGTAGAGACACCAGTAATAGAAAAAAATGGAGAAATACATTTTACAGTATCATATAGAAATAATACAGATGAGATAATATCAGATTTTCAAATGCTAGATATACTACCATATAATGGGGATAGTAGAGGAACAGAGTATACAGGAGATTATACATTAGATAGACTTGTAGTAACACAGACAAATGAAAGTAGAGAAATAATATTAGATAATAATTTAGAGATATTATATACAAATGATGATAGTGTAAGAGGTACAGTAACATCAAAAGATGAAAATTTGGGAGAAGGATGGAATAGTGTAAGTAGTGAGACAATAAAGCAAAAAGCAACAGCATATGTAATAAAAGGAGAAGTAGGAGCACAAGAAAGTGTAACAGTAGATGTATATTTAAAAACA
>CALXBV010000008.1 GCA_944386635.1 uncultured Clostridia bacterium | reverse complement strand
ACACATGATGCGCAAGTAGCTAATAAATTAGTACCTGGATATTATGGAGTTTATGCTAAATGTAGAAATATTTCTATAGATGAATCAATAGAAAGAGTAAAAAGAGGGGAGAAATTTATATTAAGATTTAGATCAAATGGTTCTCACCTAAAAAAAATCAATTTTGTAGATGATGCAAAAGGAAAAATAGAAATGGCAGATAATGATGAGGATATAGTTATTATTAAATCTGATGGCTTACCAACATATCATTTTGCACATGTATGTGATGATCATTTTATGCGTACAACTCATGTTGTACGTGCTGAAGAGTGGTTACCATCTGTACCAAAGCATTTACAATTATTTGATGCTATGGGTTTTAAAGCTCCACATTATATTCATACACCTACAATAATGATTAAAGATGGTGATTCTAAAAGAAAGCTATCTAAAAGAAAAGATAAGGTTGCAGCAGTTTCATATTTTATTTCTGCAGGATATCCAGTAGAAGGCGTAAATGATTATCTAATGACTATTTTAAATTCCGACTTTGAGATGTGGAAAGCAAAAAATAAAGATAAGTCATATAAAGATTTTGAATTTAAGTTAGATAAAATGAGTAGTGCTGGCTCTCTTTTAGATATACCAAAGCTTAACGATTTATCTAAAGAGGCAGTAGCTAAGATGACTGGAGATGAAGTATTAAAAAATGTACTTGAATGGTCTAAAAAATATAGTAAGAATTTTTATGATATAATATCTAAAGATTTAAACTATTCAAGAAGAGTTTTTGGACTAGAAAGAGATAATGCTCAAAAAATTAGAAAAGATATATATAAATGGGAAGATGTTGAAGATACATTTAGATATTTCTTTGATGATATATATCAAAAAGAACTTGATGAAAAAGGATATATAATAGATTCTTTATGTGAAGAAAAACCACAAATTACAAAAGATATAATAAAAAAATCATTAGATGAGTATATTAAAGTATATGATGAAAATGATACTAAGGATGAGTGGTTCCAAAAAATGAAAGATACCGCTCAGAGTCTAGGATTTTGCGTTAATATGAAGGAATATAAGAGTGATCCAGAAAAGTATATTGGAAGTATAGCAGATTTTTCTTCAATAATTAGAATGGCTGTAACTAATAAGAAAAATACACCTGATATATATAGCATAATGCAACTTTTAGGAAAAGAAAGAACAATAAAAAGAATGAAAGATGCTATGGCTAAGGTATAAAGGATGTGGTAAAATGTTAACGAATGATAAGATAGTTGAAAATATAAAAACAACTATGGCAGTTGAAGGATTATTTTTGCAAGATAAAGATGTTTCTCTTATTAATCAATTTTTAGATAATCAAATTACAGAGCAAGAAGGAATAGATATTATTAAAAGAGATATAATATCTAAAATGCAAGATAGAAATGTATGATGCTATTAATTCTAAGTATACATATAAGGGGACAGATATCTTAAAAAATAAATTAGGAATAAAAAATGAAAAACTTTTAAAAGAGTATGAGACAAGAATAGTAGCATTTAAAATTGCTACTATTAGTACAGCTAAATTACCAAAGGATTATACTCCTGAAAGGTTAAAATTTATTCACAAATATTTATTCGGAGATATATTTTATTTTGCCGGTGAATATAGACAGGAAAATATAACAAAGGGAAATTTTAGATTCTCGGAATACGAGTATATAGAAGAAAATATTCAAAAGATATTTGATGATATAAAAATTGATGATATGAAAAAAATGTCGTTTGCTCAGTTTGTAGAAAAAATATCATATATAATGACTGAGCTTAATGTATTACATCCTTTTAGAGAGGGTAATGGTAGAACTATAAGAGAACTTGTAAGAGAAATTTGCTTTGATTGTGGATATGTGATAGATTGGTATGAAATTAATCATGATGATATTTTAAGAGCTAGTATTAAAGCTGTAGTTGATGAGACAGAACAAATAAAAATGCTTAGAAGAAGCATAAAGAAAATGAATTAAATAGTGACAATATTGGATAAGCCTACATATAATATATTAGTGTTAAAATAACACTAATATGAAGGAGGCAAAATATGTGTTGCTGTAATAACCGTAACAAATGTAATAATTGGAGCAATAATAATTGTTGTTGTAAAAATAACAATAATTGTTGTGATAACAATAATAATTGTTGTAAAAGATGTTGCACTTGTTGCTGTTGTCAAGACCAACTACCGGGCTCTTTTACTATATGTTGTCAAGAGACTTGTCCTGTAACAACAACTGGTACATGTACTGATCCAAATCAAGGATTACCTTGCAATTGTAGTACAATAGCCTTTTAGTTAAAACTGAATTTTAAAGCTACTGATTTTAATCAGTAGCTTTTTTATATTTTTGTTGTTAATTATATATGTTTATGGTATTATGATTAAAAGAAAGTATATAATTATATAATTTTTATAATAAGTTTTAATATAAGTAAATGGAGGTGAGATATTATGTATAAAACTATTGTTATTAATTATATACTAAAAGCTATATTAGTATTTAAAAGTTTAGCTTAAAATAATTAGAAAGAAAGGTAAATTAAAATGGTAATATTAATATCAGGGAGTACACATACTGGGAAAACTTTACTTGCTCAAAAGATTTTAAATCAATATAAATTTCCATATTTATCTATTGACCATTTGAAGATGGGATTAATTAGAAGTAAAAAAGTTGATTTTAATATAGAAGATGACGAAAAAATACAAGAGTATTTGTGGCCAATTTTAGTTGAGATTATTAAAACTAATATTGAAAACAAGCAAAATATAGTAATAGAAGGGTGTTATATACCTTTTAATTGGAAAGATAGTTTTAATGATCAATATTTAAAAAATATAAGATATACGTGCTTAATTATGACTGAAGAATATATAATAAAAAATTTCAATGATATAATACGATTTGAAAATGTAATAGAGGATAGAAAGTATAAAAAAGATATAAATGTTAATGAAATTATAATAGAAAATAAATATAATTTAGATATGTGCAAAAAATTTAAAAATGATTATATTTTAATAGATGATAAGTATAATGTAAAATTTAAATTGTAGAAATTTGTTGTATAGTATAAAAAAGCTGATTTATATAAAAATATAAATTATCATTTAAAAAAAATCTTAAACCTTATAGTTATTGATTTAACTAAATTTATACTAAAATGTAAGTATATTACAAAAAAGTGCATTCTTCTCAAATAGCTTATAGTGATATAAAATAGGATTAACAGTAAAACTGTTGGGAAGGAAGATGTAAAATGTTAAATAAAAAAATTGATTTAAAAAAAGGATATGTTTTATTATATGATTTTGGAGGTGTTAAGGTTCACAATTATAATACAAATGATTATATTGATGATCAAGTTATTTTGATAGAGAAAAATGATAAAATAGCTGTTATTGAATCACCGACTTTTTATGATAATAATAAAGAGTTAGAAGAATACATTAAATCACTAAATGTAAAACTTGATGGAGTTTTACTTTCATATCATATGGGTGGAGGAACATTTTTAAAAGATGCAAGGAAATTCTCTACACATAATGCAGATGAATATGGTCACACTGGTGGAGGAAAAGCACTAGTAGATAGTTTTGTTAAATCTTTTGGAGAGCCTTTTGATGGTAGTATTCATGATGTAACAGATTACATAGATGAAGGAAAAATTACCATTGCAGATATAGACATGAATATTATTAAAACAAATGATGCATATGACATGGAGATACCAGAAATAAATTCAATATATACTCATATGTTAGGAAGCGATTGTCATTCTATAATTGCTGGAGTAGATCATGCAAATGCTATGATTAATATCTTAAAAGGATATATTGATAAAGATTACAATTTAATTTTAACTTCACATTATATTCCTGAAGATATTAATGCGGTTAAAATAAAAATAGAATATATAAAAAATTTGTTAAATATAGCACATGAATGTTCTTCAGCAAATGAAATGATAGAAAAAGTTAAGGCTGAATATCCAAATTATAGTGGAGAAAATTATTTAGAAATGACTGCGAATTTCTTTTTTCTAGAAAAGTAAATAATACTTACAAAAAGGTAAGTACTTCCTAAAATTTATATAATGATGTATAATTATTATAGGAGATGAGAATATGTCAAAGATTTATACTAATTGTCCAGTTGAATATACAGCATCAATTATAGGAAATAAATGGAAGATTATTATTTTAAGAGATTTACTTACTGGTACTAAAAGATATAATGAACTTACAAGATCTGTTGTGGGAATATCAGCAAAAGTACTTACCGAAAATTTACGAGATTTAGAAAAAGATGGAATTGTAAAAAGAAAAGTATATCCAGTTGTTCCACCTAAAGTTGAATATTCGCTTACAGATAAAGGCTTAGAATTAAAAGGGGTTCTTGATTTAATGAGAGCTTTTGGAGAAAAATATAAGGAGGAGAAGGCTTGAGTAAAGAAAATATTGTAAATGCGTTATTAGCTTATTTTGTTAATGAAGATGATAGATTTAAGCAATATAAAATACCAGATAATTATATTGAAAAGCGATTATTTTTAAGAGGATTAATAAATATGAGAGCTCCAAAGTATATACCAGAAAATATATTAAAATTAGAAGATGAGTTATTGCAATTAGAATTAAAAGAGAAAAAAATTGTAGATGTGAGTAATTTAGAATCATTAAAAGATAAGTTATGTGTATGGCTTGGCGACATTACTACTTTAAAGATAGATGCAATTGTAAATGCTTGCAATTCATCATTATTGGGGTGTTTTATACCTAATCATTCATGTATAGACAATCAAATACATAGTTGTGCCGGTATAAGATTAAGAATGGAATGTAATGATTTGATGAAGGGAAAAGAGGAGCCAACTGGAAAAGCAAAAATAACAAAAGCATATAACTTACCATGTAATTATGTTATTCATACTGTTGGACCAATTGTATATGATAAATTAACAAGTAAGGAGATAGAAGAACTAAGAAAGTGTTATATATCTTGTTTAGATATTGCTAAAGAAAATAAAATAAAAACAATTGCTTTTCCATGCATTTCAACAGGAGTATTTCATTTTCCAAAGGATAAAGCAAGTGAAATAGCTGTTGATACGGTAGAAGAATATTTAAAAAAATATCCTAATATGTTTGATAAAGTTGTATTTAATGTATATACAAGAGAGGATAAAGAGTATTATGATAGATTATTTAAAAATTAAAGAGGTAATAGAAGATGCAGATGCTATTGTTATAGGTGCAGGAGCTGGTCTTTCTACTGCTGCTGGTATTAATTATGGTGAAAAAGATTTTAAAGATAAATTTCCAGAATTAGTAGAAAAATATGGTATGACAGATATGTATACTTCTAGCTTTTATAAGTTTAAAACAGAAGAAGAAAGATGGAGTTATTGGGCAAAACATATAAATTATTTATATAATGTTAAAGCTACACAATGTTATAAAAATTTATATGAATTAGTTAAGAATAAGAATTATTTTGTTATTACTACTAATGTGGATGGACAATTTTTAAAAGCTGGATTTGATAAAGAAAGAGTATTTGAAGTTCAAGGATCATTATCAAAAATACAGTGCTCTGTTGGATGTCATAATATATTATACAATGATTTAGAGTTAGTAGATAAAATGATAAAACAAGATAAGAATTGTAAAATTCCAAGTTATCTTGTTCCATATTGTCCACGTTGTGGAGAAAGTATGGAAGTCAATTTAAGAAAAGATGCATTTTTTGTAGAAGATAAAAATTGGCATATGTTAAATAATAGATATGAGAAGTTTATAGAAAATAATAAAAATAAAAAATTGGTATTATTAGAATTAGGTGTTGGATTTAATACACCTGGTATAATAAGATTTCCGTTTGAAACAATGACATTGAAGTATAAGGATGTATATTTAATTAGAGTTAATAATAAATTTTGTGATTTAGCATATGAAATACAAGACAAAGCAATATTAGTAAATGATGATTGTAATAAATTTTTAAATAATATTTTAGAAATATAATAGTTAAAAGGTGAGAAGAGTATGATAAAAAAATTAAAAGTAAGTGCGTTATTAATTATTTTAGGAGAAATATTAAGTGTGGCATTAGATTTTTGTGGTGGAAGTAATGGTAGTACATTTAGTGAATTTACAACAGGTGTATTATTAGGATTATCTGTAGGTATGAAGCTTGTAGGTATTATACTATTAATATTTTATATTGTTAAAGTAAGTAAAAAATAATATATAATTTGATATATATTTAAAAACCTTAGAAATAAAAAATTCTAAGGTTTTTAATATTACCATTCTTTATGTGAATTTATTAATTCTGAAATATAGCCGATTATGCAAGAAGGTGCTAATATAAAAGTATATAATAAGACATATACAAAAAATGCTAGAATACTTCTTCTTTTTAATTTGTATTTCATTTTTTTTAGCATATTTTTTATTTTTGCATCAATAATTAAACAAAGCAGTAAACCGAAAAGTATTACTAGTAAATATAGCCATCCGATTAATAAATTGTTTCCAAAAGCTAAAAGTATTAATCCTAATGGAATAAAGATTAATGTCGCTATATCTATAAAAGGAAAAAATATGTTCAAACATATTAAAAATTTAGATTTAAAGCTAAGCTTTTTAGATGTTATAATTTTTACCTTTTTAAAAGCCTCAATCATACCTCTTGCCCATCTTTTTCTCTGTCTTTTTAAGTCTTTTAAACTTTCGGGAACTTCTGTAAATGCTATTGCATCTTTAGCAAAGCTAGTTTTATATCCTTGACTTAATAATTCCCACGTTAGTACTATATCTTCTCCTACACAATTTTGCCAACCGCCTATTTTTCTTAAAATATTTGTTTTATAAATACTAAAAGCACCTTGTGCAACTAAAGTAGAATTATAATTTCCTTGATATAATTTTACTCCAAATATTCCTAAAGTATAATCCCATTCTTGTAATTTTGTAATAAAGTTTCTTTTAGCATTTTTTACAAATAAACAACCGGCTATGGCTGCAGTTTCTTTTTCTGATGTTTCTAGTTTCTTTACGATATTTCTAATTGCTAGTGGATGAAGAACAGTATCACTATCTACGGTAATAGTATATTTAGTCTTTACATATTTTAAAGCTTCATTTAAAGCTAGGGCTTTTCCAATGTGTGGAGATTTTATTAAAGTTATTTTTGAATCTAAGTTCATATCTTTTACTATAGGTAAGTAGTCATCTGTTGAGCCATCGTCTATCATATAAATAAAAATATTTCCACAGTATTTTTGATTTATAATAGAGCTTATTGTTTCTTTAATAGAGTTTTGAGCATTGTATATTGGGATTAAGACTGTTACATCATTTTCATTAGTATCACATCTCTTTTTTTCTTTTTTATTCCATAATAAACTTATAAACATAAATATGAAAATAAAACCGGGAATTAGTGCTACAAATAGTACTAGATAAATAGCTAAAAAATATCCAAAGTAGCAAGCTATTTCATTAATCCAATTTATATTTATAAAGGTCGCAAAAATAAAATAGAAAAGTGAGATTAGAGTGGATATTAGAAAAATTTTTTTCACCCCCATAATATCTTATGAAAAATGTGAAAAAATGGTGATAATAGTAAACATATATCAAAATAATATAAAATGAATAGTATATAATTGGGGTGAATAGAAATAAAATTAAGATATTTTTTAATTTCATTAATATTTATTATAATAGTTGTTGTAATATTATCTTATTTTATTTATTATAAGAATAAAAGTGGAAGAGAAGCTATAAAAATTCCTATATTACTATATCACGATTTTGTAACAATTGTACCTGATAGTGATCCAGATAATTTTAGTTATATAAATACTCCAAAAAGTTTTGAAGAAAATATAAAAGTTTTACTAGATAATGGCTATACATTTATATCTTTTAAAGAATTAAATGATGCAAATAATGGAAAAATAGAGCTTCCAGAAAAACCTATTTTAATTACTATGGATGACGGATATTATAGTAATTATGAATATATATATCCTATTTTAAAAGAGTATAATATAAAAGCATCAATTTTTATTGTTACTGATAATATAGGAAAAGAGTTAAATGGAAACAAATATTTAGAGTGGGAACAGTGCTTAGAAATACAAAATAGTAAACTAGTAGAGATTTTTAGTCATAGTAAAAGACATATTTTTTACGATAGATTTTCTGTAAAAACTATTATAGATGATGTTAATGATTCTTATAAAGTTATAGAAGAAAAATTAGGAGAGAGGGAGATAAAAGTGTTTGCTTATCCATATGGTGCATATACAAAACAGAGTGTATTTGCTTTAAAAATAATTGGAATTGATATGCAAGTTTATGATATAGGAATGAACTATTATAATGACTTTAATAAAAATTATATAAAAAGAATTAATATACCTTGTGAGATGACCGGAGAAGAGATAATACAAGAGATTAATAATATAAATTAAAAATAAAAAATATCGTCATAATATAAATTTGACGATATTTTTTATATAAAATTATAAATTTGGTTATAAAATATTAATATAAGAATATATATTAATATAACTAAAAAAATAAATTTAAAATTTTTCAAAAAAAGTATTGACAAATCGATTACTAATTATTATAATAATATATGTAAGTTGATTGCGGGTGTAGTTCAATGGTAGAACGTCAGCCTTCCAAGCTGAACACGTGAGTCCGATTCTCATCACCCGCTCCAACTATTTTTTTTGACTTTTTTACCAGCCTAGAGTCTATAATGAAAAAAGACACACTAGACTGGTATTTTTTTATACTTGTACCAGTCTAAAATACCAGTATATATTTAAAATTATTCTCTTTAGTCAACTGTAATATGATTATTTTGGGGTATTTCCCAATCAATGTTGTATTTTTCTTTTAAAATGTGTTTTTGTATTGTTCTTACTGTATGTATACTTCCAAATGCATATACTTTTTCGTTATTTTCAATTTTTAATAAACCTAATTCTATTAGTTGTTTGTCTACTTCTGGTTCAATTTTTTTTAATAATCTTTCTATTCTTTTTTCTTTCAATTTTTTTAATAATTTCATTTCTTACCTCCATATATATTATTAATAAATTTTAACATATAATTTTTATTTTTTCTTAAATTTAATTTAAATTTTACAAATTTTTTATCAAAGGGTAAAAAAATTATATAAATTATTATAAATAATATTCTTGACTTTTATTTACATAATATATATAATTATAAAAAATAATGGAGAATTTAATATGAAAAAAGATAAGAATGATTTAAAAAATATTTTTTTTATTTTTTTAATTATTTTAATTGTTATATTTATAATTAGTGAAAAAGTGCTTAATGTTTTTAATATAGGCTTTAGATTTTGGTTTAAATGTTTAGTTTTTACTATTTTCTTTATTGGATTTATCATATATATAATATTTCTTGCTATAAAAAATGAAAGAATAAGGAATATACTAAATAAAGTATTTATATTTTTTCTATTTTTATTAATACCTGCTATGATTTTTTGGCAATATACATTATTTTTTATTTCAGTTTTTGCTAATTACTATAATTTAAATATAGAAGAGTATGTAATTGACACTGATTTTGGAAAAAAAGTAGTGTATGTACAACATTTTTTTGATACAGATGTAGAAATTCATGACTATTATAATAAATTTTTATGTAGTTATGATTATGATGTGGAGTATTATGAAGGAACAGTAAGTATATATGATATAGAAAAGCGTTTAAATGAAAAAAATAATATAAGTGTTCCAATAGATAATAATCAACAAGAAAAAGAAGAATTAATAGAAAATATTAAGCCTGAAATTGCTGAAAGTGATGAAGTGTTATATAAAGAAAAATTCGGAGATGTAACTGTAGCTGTTGTATCTAAAGGTGAATGGAATAATAAACTTATCGTTCAGATTTTAAAATCACAATACAGTGAAAATACATGGACATCTATGCTTCAAGATGAAGATGGAGTCATATATGTTAGTGATAATACAGAATTTAAGTTTTTTAATGAAAATTTTGGATATTATTTAGATAATGTTGTAGATGAAAAGTATCAAGAACTAAAATATACTTCTGATGGAGGAAGAAGTTTTGAAAGAGTAAAATTATTAATAGGTGAAACTGAAATAGGGGATAAGGAATATATAATAGATGGATTACCATTTTTTGAGGATGGAGAATATAAATTGAAGTTAAATGTATATTATGAAAATGGAGAAAAAGAATATATATTATATTCAGATAATGGAATGTCGTTTGAATTAAACTAAAAAATAATGTAGAAAATTATATTGATTTTCTACATTATTTTTATTGTTATTTTAGCAAAATTAATTAATAAAATATATATGTCTAATTAAATAGACTATCAGTCCATGATTTTATATCAGAATCAGATGGGTTAGAAGAGAAACGATGTCCTTCTTGCTGGAATTACAGTTTTACCACTAAAGTTATTGGCAGCAACGAAAGTATTTACTGGCCAAGCAGCGATTCCCCACCATATTGGATAGCCGATTAAAACAGTGTCATAATCTTCCCAGTTTTCAACAGTAGTAGAAACAAGTTCGATATTTCTTAAAGATTCATCTTCATGTTCTCTAGTTACTCTTGAATTATCGTCTGTCCAATCTAAGTCTTCAGAAATATATTCATTTACTGGTACAATTTCAAAGATATCTGCATTTAAATTATTAGCAATTTTTTGTGCAACTTCTTCTGTATGTACTTGGGCAGAGAAGTATACTACTAATGTTTTTTTTATGTTTGATTCTGTATTAGCATTTTCATCGGTTGTACTGTCATCTGTTACAACATTAGATGCATTGTCATTAGTTGTATTATTATCTTCATTTTTATTTTCCATTAGAAAATATCCGCAAATGGCTAATACTATTATAACTAAAATTATAATTATTCCTATGATTATTTTTTTATTCATAAAATTCACTCCTTACAATTCTTTTTTCTTTTTTATAATCATCATTTTTTACGTCTTACTTTAACCATATTATCAAACCATACTTTGTTTTCTTTTAGGTATTTGGTAAACACCAAACTCTAAAATTGGTATTTTTACGCCATTATTTAATTTTACATATTCTATAAACAACCTCCTTTTTTGACAACTAGATATTTTTTTAGTATACTTGTAAATATACAACATGGGAGTAACACACGGTCAAGAGTTTTTACACAAAATATTATTTTTATTAGAATATGAGGATTATGTTATATACAATGAGACAAACTTGTGATAAAACAGGTCTTATATATGATACTTTAAAATTCTATTGTAATAAGGGACTGGTTCCAAGTGTTAAGCGAGACAAAAATAATTATAGAATGTTTAATGATAATGACATAGCATGGATAAAAAGCCTATCATGTTTAAAAAATTGTGGAATGAGTATAATTGAAATGAAAGAGTATTTAAAGCTTTGCTTGGAATGGGAGAGTACTATTCCTAAAAGACAAAAGATATTAGATGCAAAATTAGAAGAATTATAGGAAAAAATGAATAAGATACAAGAAAGTATTGATTTATTCATTGGAAGCAAGGCTTTTATAATGATGTCTTAAGTGGTAAAATTAAATATTATAGTAATTTAATTCAAACAGAAAAGATAACTAATAATAAAAGTTAAATATAAATAAAATATGCACCTCCAAATGTCGTCTAACTTTCGTCCAACATTTAGGGTGCACTTTATGATTTCTACTTTCTTATTTTGTTGTTTCTTTTTTGTTCTTTTTTAATTTCTTAGAGTAGAATAAATATATACAAACAATGGCTATTATAATAAGTAAAACTAATACAATGTGTGAATATTTATCTAATATATCTAAAATAGAAGTCCAATTTTCACCAACTCTATTACCAATAACTACTAAAACTGTATTCCAAATTAGTGAACCAAATGTAGTATATATTAAAAATTTAAGCATTGGCATTTCACTCATACCAGCAGGTATTGAAATAAGACTTCTTACTATTGGTATAAATCTACAGAAAAATACTGTTTTATTTCCTTTTGTATCAAACCAATGATCAGCTTTTTCTATATCTTCATTTTTAAGTCTTAATATTTTTCCTACTTTTCCAGAAACTATCTTTTTAAGACGCTCTTTATTTAATATTTTACCTACATAATAAAGAACAATTGCACCTATTAAAGAACCAAGTGTTGCAAAGAATATCATTCCTATTACACTAAGATTTGTATAAGTAGTCATAAAGCCACCAAATAGAAGTATAACCTCAGATGGAATTGGTGGAAAAACATTTTCTATTGCAATTAGTAATAATACTCCTATATATCCAAATTGATTCATTATAGATAAGATAAGATCTTCCATAAACTCTCTCCTTTAAAAAAATTAAAATGATTTCTCATTTTTTGCTTTTTTATTATATCATCTAATGTATAAATAATCTATATTTTGATACATTTTTTATTAATTATTTATATTTTTATGAATAGTTATAGTAGTAACTATGTATTATGGTACTTAAAAAAATATTACAAAAAACAATTATTTTCGATTAAATTATTGTTGTGTGCTTTTTATTCTGATATAATGATAATAATTTTAGGGAGGAAGAATATGGAACAAAAATGTGTGTGTGAAAAAATAAAAAATGAGATGAGAAAAATATTAGAAAAATATCCTAAGGAAAAAGATAGATTAATTGCTATACTAAATGATGTTCAAGAGAGATTTGGATATATTCCAAAGCAAGCGCAACTTGAAATATCTGAATATTTATCTATTCCTATGGCAGAGATATATGGAGTTATAACTTTTTATTCAAGATTTACACTTGCTCCAAAAGGAAAGTATAATATTTCTGTTTGTCTAGGGACAGCATGCTTTGTAAAAGGCTCTCAGACTTTACTAGATAGAGCTCAGAAAAAATTAAAGATAAAACCTGGTGAAGTAACACCTGATGGAAAATATTCTATAGATGATGTAAGATGTGTTGGAGCATGTGGACTTGCACCAGTATTTATGGTAAATGATGAAGTTTATGGTAATGCAACAGTAAAGGAATTCGATGAAATAATAGATAAATATGCAAGTGAAGATTAAAAGGGAGGGTGTACATGAAAACAATAGCCGAAATTGAGAGTATAAGAAAGAAGAAAAGAAAAGAATTAGACTTAAGAGTTAATTTAAATTCTGATTCAATAGAAAAACATATATTGGTGTGTAGGGGAACAGGATGTACTTCTTCAAAATCACCAAAAATTATTGAAAATTTTAGAAAAATTATTAAAGAAAAAAATATTAAAAATGTACGTGTTGTTCAGACTGGATGCTTTGGCCTTTGTGCAAAGGGACCAATAGTAATAATAAGACCTGAAGAGACTTTTTATGCTCATGTAAAACTAGAGGATTGCGAAGAGATAATAGAATCTCACATATGTCAAGGTAAAAAAGTTGAAAGATTACTATGTAAAGATATAAATGGAGAAATAGTAAAAAAATTAGATGATCTTAATTTTTATAAAAAGCAAAAAAGAATTGCACTTAAAAACTGTGGTGTTATAGATCCAGAACAAATTGATGAATATATTGCATTTGATGGGTATAAAGCATTAGAAAAAGTATTAACTTCTATGAATCCAGATGAAGTTATTGACGTTATATCTAAATCTGGACTTAGAGGACGTGGCGGAGCAGGATTTCCTACTGGTAAAAAGTGGAGTTTTGCAAAGGCAGAAAAATCTGATCAAAAATATATTATTTGTAATGCAGATGAGGGAGATCCAGGAGCTTTTATGGATAGAAGTATTTTAGAAGGAGATCCACATTGTGTTTTAGAAGCAATGGCAATTGCAGGATATGCAGTAGGTGCAAATCAGGGATATATATATGTAAGAGCAGAATATCCTATTGCTGTTGAGAGATTAAAGGTAGCAATAAAGCAGGCAAGAGAATATGGACTACTTGGTAAAAATATATTTGATTCAGGCTTTGATTTTGATATAGATATAAGGCTTGGAGCCGGAGCTTTTGTTTGTGGTGAAGAGACAGCATTACTTGAGTCAGTAGAAGGAAAAAGAGGACAGCCAAGAGTAAAGCCACCATATCCAGCTAGTAAAGGTTTATTTGGAAAACCAACTATAATAAATAATGTTGAGACTTTAGCAAATGTTACTAAGATTATTTTAAATGGTGCAGATTGGTATGCAAGTATAGGTACAGAAAACTCTAAAGGTACAAAAGTATTTGCACTTGGAGGGAATGTAAATAATGTTGGACTTGTAGAGGTTCCTATGGGAACAACATTAAGAGAGATAGTTTTTGATATAGGTGGAGGAATACCAAATGGCAGAAAATTTAAAGCAGCTCAAACTGGTGGACCATCAGGTGGATGTATACCAGCAGAGCATTTAGATACCCCAATAGACTATGAGTCTTTATCTAATATAGGTTCAATGATGGGTTCTGGTGGATTAATTGTTATGGATGATTCTAAATGTATGGTTGATATAGCAAGATTTTATCTGGATTTTACTGTTAGTGAAAGCTGTGGAAAATGTACACCTTGTAGAATTGGAACAAAACGTATGTTAGAAATATTAACTAGAATGTGCGAGGGAAAAGGTGAAGTAGATGATTTATATAAACTAGAAGTGTTAGCTAATAGTATTAAGAAATCTGCTATATGCGGACTTGGACAGACAGCACCAAATCCTGTATTAAGTACAATGAAATATTTTAAGGATGAATATATAGAGCATGTATCATACAACATGTGTAGAGCTGGACAATGCAAAAATTTATGTGAAATTAAAATTGATCCGCAAAAATGCAAAGGATGTGGTATTTGTAAAAGAAATTGCCCAGTACATGCAATTAGTGGTGAGCCAAAGCAGGTTCATAAAATAGATCAGGAGCTATGTATTAAATGTGGAACATGTGTAGATAAATGTCCATTTAAGGCGATTAGTAAGTAGATATCTTAAGAAAGGATTGGTATATAAATGGTAAATTTGGTAATAGATGGAAAGGAAATTTGTGTAAAAGAAGGAACAACAATATTGCAAGCTGCTCTTCAAAATGGTATAGATATTCCTACATTATGCTTTTTAAAGGATATAAATGAGGTAGGAGATTGCAGAATGTGTATTGTTGAAGTAGAAGGTAGAAAAGGATTTGCTACTTCTTGTATTCAAAAAGTAGAAGAAGGAATGAATATAAAAACACATTCACATGCTGTAGTAGAGGCAAGAAAAATTATACTTGACTTAATATTATCTAATCATCATAGAGATTGTTTAACTTGTAGTAGAAATGGAAATTGTGAATTGCAAGCTTTAGCTTCAAAATTTAATGTTCAAGTGGTAGAATTTGAAGGAGAAAGAACAAATCATAAGGTTGATGATAAATCACCTGCAATTGTTAGAGATTTTAATAAATGTATTTTATGTAGAAGATGTGTTGCTACTTGTAAAAACGTACAAAAAATAGGAGCAATTGACTGTATTAACAGAGGATTCGACTCATGTATATCAACCACATATGATCATAGCTTAAATGATGTGGATTGTACTTTTTGTGGACAATGTATAGAGTCCTGCCCAACAGGTGCATTAAAAGAAAAGGAAAACATACAAGATGTATGGAAGAAATTACATGATGAAGATACATATGTCGTTGCTCAAACAGCACCAGCTGTAAGAGTAGCTTTAGGTGAAGAGTTTGGTATGCCTATAGGTACAAATGTAGTTGGAAAAATGGTAACTGCGCTAAAAAATATTGGCTTTGATAAAGTATTTGATACAAATACTGGTGCAGATTTAACAATAATGGAAGAGGCAAATGAGTTCGTAGAAAGAATACAAAATAACGGGGTTTTACCAATGATTACATCATGTAGTCCTGGTTGGGTAAGATTTGCTGAAAAGAATTTCCCGGATTGCTTAGATCATTTATCTAGTTGTAAGTCTCCACATCAAATGTTTGGAGCTATAATCAAATCATATTTTGCTAAAAAATATAATATTGATAGAGAAAAGATATGTGTTGTGTCTGTAATGCCATGTATAGCTAAAAAATATGAATGTACAAGACCAGAAATGGAAGTAGATGGTATAAGAGACGTAGATTATGTAATTACTACAAGAGAGTTAGCTAGAATGATAAAACAGGCAAATATAGATTTTTGTGAACTTGAAGATGGAAAATTTGACGAACCAATGGGAGAAGCGAGTGGCGCAGGAGCCATATTTGGAACAACAGGTGGAGTAATGGAAGCTGCAATAAGGACTGCTGTGGATACACTTGAAGGAAAAAGTATGGATAAAATAGAATATACTCAAGTACGTGGAGAAAAAGGAATTAAAGAGGCTACTTTAAAAGTTGCAGGAAAAGATATTAAAGTAGCAGTTGCAAGTGGACTCGGAAATGCTAGAAAAATTATGGAGAAGATTAAAAGCGGAAAATGTGATTATCATTTTATAGAGATAATGGCATGCCCTGGTGGATGCATAATGGGAGGAGGACAGCCTATTAAAAGCTCTAAGATTAGATCTACTATTAATGTAGCAAAATTAAGAAGAGATGCATTATATACAATAGATGAAAAGAGTGTTGTAAGAAAGTCTCATGAAAATCCAGTTATGATAAAATTATATGATGAATTTCTAGAAAAACCAGGTAGTCATAAAGCACATAAATATTTACATACAAAATATACTAAAAAAGAAAAATATGATATATAATAAAATTAAAATAAAAGAGTATTTGAGATTTTTACATCAAATACTCTTTTTACTATAAAAATTAATTTGTTCAATTAAAAATTCTTTAAATTCAGTTTCTAATTTTGGTAAGTCATTAAAAAATTTTTTGTTATCAATAATGTATTCGATTATTTTTTGCTTATAATAATTATTTTTTAGAAATTTCATAAAAAAGAATGAATAATAATAGCCATTGTTTTTAACATAAACTTCATTATCATCATTTTCTAAAAAGAATGATATAGTTCTTAATTTGTTATTTTTATAGTCTTCTACAATTTTACTAAATTTTCCTGTTGTCATTTGAGAAGATATATAAGTGGATAAAGCTTCCTCTAAAATATTATATCTTTTGCTATTAGTATGTATTTTTATTTGCTTAGATAGATAATGTATTGTCTCATGTAAAACAAGAGTTATCGTTTCATATATATTGTTAGTATCTGGAACTAAGTATACGCCATTGTTTGTGGTTATACCTGTAACCCATTTTGGAATACCGTTTATAAATGAATTTTCTATAGATTGTATATAATTATCTAAATTTTCTTTAGACATAATATATATATTTATAGTACTATTAAATACATATGGATAATTATTAAAATAGCTATAAACATCCTTTTCTTTACATTTATTTAATATTGCTTTTTCTATTTCTTTTATTATATTTTCTGAAATCTTATTGTTATCATTGTGAAATTTTAGTTTTATATTATATTTCAAATTTACCACCAAAACAATTTTATCATATTATTTACTATATTTTAATATAGATAAAGTTAAAAGTTATTAAATTATAAATCATTTATATACTACACAGCAATTAATACGATTTCAGTTGGAAATATTCTTGTTCCATAGCATCTAAGATAAAATTTATAATCTTTGTTATATTCTTTTATCATTTTTGGAATTTTCCATAGGTCTTCATGATTGTGATAAACTGAGATAAGTAATTTAGGCTTATCATTTATTATATGATTTTTAGCTCCCTCAAGTGCTTTTTGCTCATATCCTTCAATATCCATCTTTATAAGTGTTATAGGCTCTGGAATGTCAATATCTAGAGTAGATGCTTCGATTTTTGTATTACCTTTTTCTGTTATCATATTTGCAGATGTACTTACAGAATTTTCAGTTATAAATAAAGGCTCTTCATTATTAGATAATGCTTTATTGTAGCAAATTATATTAGGATAATTTTTTAAATTTATATTTAATGCTTCAATATTAGACTTTGTTATATCATAACAGTAAATTTTTTTATAATTTTCAACACCATAGTTATTTATATAATCAATTACTGTATCCCCTATAAAAGCTCCAGCGTCAATTATTACTTCATTTTCATCACATTTTACTATATCTAAGTCAAAATAATGTGAGAAGTTTTTTTCGAATGATTCTTCTATAGTGTTAAAATCGAATTGATACCAGTTACTTAAAATTGAGTAAAGTAATTTTTTAGAACGATAGTCACATAAACTATTATATAAACTAATATAATCTTCTACATGTTCTTTTAAAGATATAGCCCTATTATATAGTTCTTCATAGTCATTTTCATATCTTTTAAGTTTGCCCCAATAAGGAAATTCTTCTAAGAATTTTTCTAATGAGTCTTTAGTTGCATCTGGAACTATTAAATATTTTTCTTTTATATTTTCGTAAATCTCTTCTAAAGATAGTACTTTAAATATTGAAGTTAAAGCTTTAAATTTTTTATCAATAATATACATATTAATTCCTCCTAATAATATGTATATTAAAAAAATATAACAATATGTAAAAATAAAAGTCTTGAAATTTATTCAAGACTTATTCATTATTGTTTTGATGTTTAGGTTTTAATTTTAATTTTCTTATAGGTCTATTTTCATATTTAACTGCCATATCTTGTAGTTTAAATATTTCTTGCTGCCACTGGAGTCTATATTTTTCAAGGACTTTTTTATCTACTTTTCCATCATCTCCTACAGCACCTTCCATATACATTGGTCTGCCATATACAACTCTTGTCCTTTTAAAAAGACGAGGCTGCTCTAAAAATACAGGAACAATTGGTACATTAGTTTTAGCAGAAATAAAAAATGCTCCAGATTTTATTCTTGATAATTTATTCTTATTTATATCAGATATAGTACCCTGTGGAAAAAGCATAAATAGTTTGTTTTTACCATCTTTAAAATAATCAATAGCTTCCAGTAGTTCGACACCATTGTGTCTGTCTCTATCAATTTTAACTACATCTATCATATTAAGAAAAATAGCCATAAATTTGTGCTTAAAACATTCTTTCTTCGCTAATATTCTTATATTATCATTATGTGTCCACATGACAGGACCATCAGCATCACTTACGTGATTTGGACATAATATGTATTCTCCATTAGATAAATCAGGTTTGTTATATTCTTTTACTCTATATAAAACTTTTCCTATTAAAAATTTACCTACAACTTTTAAAGTTTTACCCATAATATCCCCCTTGGTGTATTGTAACTTTGTAGAACAATATTAAAATTATTATACAATAAAAAAATAATTCTGTAAAGTCAAGTTTTATTACTATAATTTGCACTTATATATTATTTATTAAAGTATTTTGCTTATATATTAGTATATTTTATTATTGTCTAAATATGTAAAAAATGATATAATTATGTAGGAAAGAAGAGGTATAGAATGGATAAAAAAATTGGAATTGGAGTAGGAGTAATTTTATTAAATGAAAAAAATGAGGTATTATTACTACTAAGAAATAGTGACGCTAAGCTTGCCGATAGTGATATGCACTATGAGGGACAATATACTTTGCCTGCTGGGAAAGTTAAATTTGGTGAGGAGTTTGAAGAGGCAGGCATAAGGAAAGTCAAAGAAGAAACAAATTTAGATGTATCAAATATAAATGTAATATGTTTATTAAATGATTATAATGAAAATGCACATTATGCGACAATTGGACTATTATCTAGAAAATTTAAAGGTGATATAGATATAGGAGATACTTTAGAGCATGTTTCATATATATGGACAAGTATTAATAATTTACCAAAAAATTTGTGCAAATCTAGCTTAGATATAATAAATAGATATAAAGAAAATGTATTTTATAAAAAGGAGTATAAAAATGAATGAGATAAAGATAAAAGTTGATTGTTTTAATTTAAAATATACACTTGAATGCGGTCAGTGCTTTAGATGGAAAAATATAGATAATTACTATGTTGGAGTAATAAAAGATAGAGTAATAAAAATTAGACAAGATGGAGATTATTTGTATGTAAAAAGTAATAATATGGATAATCTTGAAAAAGTTGTAAAGGATTATTTTGAACTAGATAAAGATTATGAAAGTGTTGAAAAAAGAATTGTTAAGGTAGATGATTATGTTAAAGAGGCAATAAAAAATACTAGTGGATTAAGACATTTAAATCAGGATTTTTTTGAAACTATTATATCATATATAATTTCTGCTAATAACAATATTCCAAGAATATCTAAGTCAGTAAATGAGATATCTAAAAGATATGGAGATAAAATTGAGTTTGAAGGTGAAGAATATTATCTTTTTCCAACACCTAAGCAATTAGAAAACGTATCAGTAGAAGATTATAGAAGCTGTGGTGTAGGATTTAGAGATAAATATATATATGATACTGTAAAAAGAATAAATTCAAAGCAAATAGATTTGGAAAAAATGCAGCAGATGGATACAGTATCTTTAAGAAAAGAACTGTTGGATTTGATGGGAGTAGGCCCTAAGGTTGCAGATTGTATATTGTTATTTTCATGTAATAGAGAAGAAGTATTTCCAATCGATGTGTGGGTTGAAAGAGTCATGGAGAAACTATATTTTAATGATCAAGTTACAGCAAAGAAAAAGATATTAGAGTATGCAAATTCACATTTTGGAGAAGATGCAGGTATCATACAGCAGCATTTATTTTATAATATAAGAGAAAAAATGATATAATATTTATGTACTGAATTATGTAGATTTTAAAGCTATTTTTTTGGAAATTTCAATCTTTTTTTTACAAAAATAGTGCATTTTTATTGACTTTAACTTTATTATATGATAAAATAGCTAAGCATACATGAGTTGAAGAGCGTGGAGGTGTATTTATAAATGAGAGAAAATATAACAATGGCGTGTACAGAATGCAAACAAAGAAAC
>CALXBV010000007.1 GCA_944386635.1 uncultured Clostridia bacterium | reverse complement strand
ATAATAATACACCAATTATTATTAGAATTTTATTTTTCATTATTATCACCCATATATTCAATTCTACAATTATAAATATAAAAAGTCAATCAAACAAACCTGAAATCCTAAGATCCCAGGTTTATTGATTAACTATATAACTCCTACAAATCCTGCTATTAATACTAAAATACCTAATATTATTCTATATACTCCAAATAATTTGAAATCATTTTTCTTAATATAGCTCATTAAGAATTTTATAGCAAGTATTGATACTATAAATGCTGTTATCATACCAACAGCTAATATTATATATTCATTAGCAGTTATTACAGCTCCACTCATTACAAATTTCAAAAGCTTAAATAAACTTGCTCCAACCATAACAGGTATTGCTAAGAAAAATGTAAATTCAGCAGCTATATTCCTAGATGTACCTATCAAAATTGCTCCCAAAATAGTTGCCCCTGATCTTGATGTACCAGGTATTAAAGATAATACTTGAAATATTCCTATTATCAAAGCTGTTTTAAAAGTTATTTCTTTTAAAGAATTAATTTTTGACTCTTTTCCTTTATTTCTATTTTCAACTATTATAAATAATATACCATAAATTATTAACATTAAAGCAACAGTTAATGGATTATATAAATATTCATCTAATAAATCATCAAATAAAAGTCCTATTATTCCAGCTGGAACACATGCAACCAAAACTTTTGCCCATAAAATCCATGTATCTTTATTTGATACAATTTTATTTTTTCCATCTATTTTTTTTAGCTCAAATGGAAATAGTTTTTTAAAGTATAAAACAACAACTGCAAGTATTGCTCCAAGTTGTATTACCACTAAAAAGAATTCTTTAAATTCTTCTGATACATTTAATTTTATAAATGCATCAACAAGTATCATATGTCCTGTACTACTTATAGGTAGCCACTCTGTTATTCCTTCAACAATTCCCAAAAATATTACTTTAAGTATTTCTATAAACTCTATCATTTTTTATCTCCTTTAATTATCTAGTAATGGTGTTGTTATAATCTTATTATTTGTAGTTCTTAAATATACTGTATCTTCTTTTATTGCTTCAAAAGTTACGTATTTTGAAAGCTTAGCTACTCTTTTATATGGATTTTCACCAGTTAAATTTAAAATATATGTAGGATATATTAAATATACATCATTATATTCATTATATGAGGATACAACATCTGTATCACTTAAATATATTGTATCTACAAGTCTTGATCCACTTACAACATATACTCTATCATATGTTTCTGTATCTAAATAATAGAATGTTTCATAATCATCCTCATTTTTAAGTCTAGAATCTATTCCAATAAGCTCTACGTCTGCATATCCAAATAAGTAATTTACAGCAGCACCAGATGTATATACACCACCATCAGTATCTTCATAATATAGCCTATCTACATGTTGCATCATTCTTATTTTATTTAAAATAACACCTGATCTAACTCGTGACATAGAATTAAATAAGTCTATTTTATATACAATATTATTTGTTGATACACCACTTTTGGTCTCTACATTTATATATATTATATTAATAAGCGGAGACATAGTTATATCCTTTATTCTTGAAAAGTTAGTAACATTAAAATCATTATAATCTGTAGTTCTTTGAGTTGCGATTTCAAATGTTCTTAATGTTAAAGTAGTATAAGATCCACTTGTATCTTCGACAAAGTACATAATTAGATTCTTATCATATAACATATAATAATAACATATAGGGTCATCCTCTTTTATAATACAATATTCACTCTTATCATCTATATTATTTATATGTATTGCACCATCTTCTAAATATGCATAATATTTGTTGTTATATGAAAACTGTAATTGTGTAGCATTTTCTGGTATAGATATCAAATCTGTACTTTTTATTTCAGATTGACTATTAGTCCTATATGTTCGAACTTCTAAATAACTAGACTGTGTAATTTTATATAGGAAATTTTCAACAACATTTAATACACCAACAGTAATAAAAGTTCCTACAACTATGCATACAAACAGCTTTAACAAAAATTTCTTCATAATTATTTTTCTCCTCTTTTCATATGTATAATCTAGTTAACTATAAATGCAGTTGGAACATAACGCTCACCTAAAATATCACTAGGTTTATTTACAAGCTTTGAATCAAATACCATTGTAGAAGATGCACCACCATCAAGATTAAAAGCATTATATGCATCATAGTTTAATAGTATGTCTTGTGCATTTTTTAAAGTTGCACCAACACTATCTGTTTGTCTTCCATCTATTACTAAAAATAATACTGTTCCATCCTGTCTTTGCGCAATACAAGTACGTGGTTGTATACCCCAACCACCACCACCACTTATTCTTGGCTCGCCATTAACAATAAGTACTGGTCCAAAAGATACTGCACATCTTAAATTCAATTGATCTATTGATGCCTTATTTATAGAGTCTGATACATATAATATATTATCTTGTGTAAATCCACACATACTAAAGTACTCATATGGATCAACATCACTATAATATTCACCATTAGTAATAAGCAGTCCTGTTGGCTCACCACCAGTTCCAGCAGCATCGTCCGCCATTCCACCAGCATTTATTCCACCAATAGCGCCATAATATTCAACTATTTGAGATGTTGTAGATCCAACCGTTCCTACATCTTTTGCAGTAACAAGATCAACTCTGGATGGATCATCTATAATCATTAAATATGCCTTAAATGTATCTGTACTTACATCAACCACTTCTATTCCTTCAGTAGATCCCTTATCTTTTCCGTCTGATTCTGTAGTATCAACTTTTTGTAAATCTTGCTCTGCTGTATTTTCTGTTATTCTATTTGATGCTAATATTTCATCTATCTTTTCTTGACTTAGAAACCAAGTTGCAAAATATTGATGACTCATTGTAGTCATTGCTGTAGTTACAATCATATCTCTAGTTGTTGTAAAAAACTCAGTATAGTATATCAAATATATACCCAAGCCTAAAATATATACTATTTCAAAAAGTAAAACCCCTAACACTTTTCCAAGTTTTTTAAAGAATTTCTTCATTTTCTTCCCTCTCTTTATATTACTTTTTTTATTGTATCAGATTATATATTTTTTTTCAACATATATTTTCTTTTTTCACTAAATATTCACATATGTTTATATTAAAAGAAAAAATAGCAGCAAACTATACATAATATTTGCTGCTATTTACCCTTATTGTGCAACACCATTTCTATATACTATAATATTATTTCCACCACTACATGTTGTACATATCTCTGTTGGTTTCATATAAGCCCAATCACTTGGATATACACCTTGAGATGGAGTGTAATTTCTTGTGATTACTGATCTTCTTGTAGTACTTCTACAAGCACTTGATGCAAGCTTTCCAGATACATTACAAATATTTACAAATTCATGTACATCACATGTCTCTGTTGGAATAGAGTCAACTGCTACTAAATCAGTGTTAGCTCTTGATCCTCTAGGATCAGCTCTACAAGCATCTGTAGGTATTTTACCAGAATCCCTACATAATTCTGCAGTAGTAACAGAAGAAGGTTGTGTAAATGTTGCTGCAGGCTTATCTGCACATATAGCATTCATTACAGTATTAAATAACATAGTAGATGGATATGGATATCCTCTGTTTATTGATTGATTCTGATCATAACCAGTCCAGCAAGCTATTGTATAATATGGTGTAAATCCACAAAACCACCTATCAAAATCATCATCTGTATTACCAGTTTTTCCAGCACATTGTATAGTACCATTTTTAATACTTACAGCACCATATGCTGTTCCACCAGGGTTGTCTACAACACTGCATAAACAGCTAGTTAACATATATGCTGTCGAATCTTTCATTACTTGTTTTGCTTCTACTTTCGTATTATCTAAAATAATATTTCCATTTCTATCTTCCACTGTTGTATATAATTTTGGATCTATATGGTATCCCTCATTTGCTATTGTAGCATATGCATTAGCAACCTCTAGTACTGTAAATCCTCTTGTTACACCACCAAGTGCAAGTGAAGCAGCAGTTTTATCTGCTTCTACAAGTGATGTTAAGCCACAATTGTATGCAAAATTCCATGCAAAATCTTCATCATTGACTGCTAGATTTGCTCTAACAGCAGGAATGTTATCTGAATTCATTATTGCTTCTCTTACAGTAACATATCCATAAAAATATCCATACCAGTTTACAGGAGTCCAATTTCCCATTGTAAGTTGTGTATCATCGACACCAGATCCTGGAGATAATACTCCTTTTTCAAATGCAGGTCCATATGCACCAAATGGTTTCATACATGATCCTGGCTGTCTATGAGTCTGTGTAGCTCTATTTAAAGTTAGAGCTCCTTCTTTTTCACCAGCACCACCAATTAATCCTCTAACTTCACCAGTAGTATGATCCATTACAACCATAGCACCTTGCATAAATCCACCATCCCAGTCTGTATAGAAGATATTTGGATTAGCAAAAGCATCGTCTATAGCTGCTTGTACAGATTGATCTTGTGTAGTATGTATTTTATATCCATCGGTATAAATCATTTTTATTGCTATACCTCTTGATACGTTCTTTTGATCCATTAAATCAGCAATAACCGCTTCTACAACAGCATCTACAAAGTAAGTCTGATCTCCACCAACACTTTTATCGTTAGATTGAAATACTAGTTCATATGCTTGTGCATCATCATGTTCTTGCTGTGAAATCATTCCAAGTTCTAGCATTTTATCTAAAACTAAATCTTTTCTATCCAATAGCTTTTGCTTTGCTTCATCTCCCAGATAAACATTAGTAACCTCTGGGGACTGTATCATAGCAGCGATTGCTGCAGACTCTGCTAAGTTCAAATCACTTACAGATTTACCAAAGAAATGATTTGATGCTACCTCAATACCATAGCTTCCATCACCATAATATATAGTATTTACGTATGATTCAAATATTTTTTCTTTAGATAATTTTGTCTCTAAAGTAATAGCCCTGTACCATTCTCTTATCTTTCTTTGCCATGCATAATCTTTATCATCTGTAATATTTTTAACTAATTGCTGAGTTATTGTACTTCCACCAAATGATGAGTTACCACCACTAGTTATATATGTTACAATAGCTCCAAGTGTTCTTTTTATATCTATACCATGATGTGAGAAAAATCTCTCATCTTCTATTGCGACTATTGCATTTACTGTATTTTTTGGTATTTCATCATAACTTACTATAATTCTATTTTCTTGATCATATAAAGAAGTAAGCTCATTTCCATCCATATCATATAAAAATGTTGACTGTGGTAACAACTCTAAATCTTCTAGACTTATGCTTTCAGTGTCATCTACGATTCCAGATATAACCCCTAATACCACACCTGCACCAATTATACATAGTGCAATACCAACAAAAAGACAAACTCTAAATATTTTCCATCCAAGTTTTTTATTTTTCTTTTTCTTTGGATCGCTATTTTTAGAATTATTACCTGTAGATGAAGAAGCACTTCTTGATGAAGTCTTTTTTATCGTACTAGGTGTATTCTTTTGTGAATTTGCCCTTAATCTAACATTTAAAGGCTTATTATTTTTATCCATTTTATCCCCCCAAAATATATTTCTATTGCTAAAATATATCTATTCCTCTTATGTTTAAATTTTTTTTAATAGCATCTTTTACCTTTTCTAAATCTATAGACGAAATACTTGTTATTTTCTTTATCATCCTTGTCTTATCTAGTGTTCTTATTTGTTCTATTAACGCGACTGATTTTTTATCAAGTCCTGCTGTATTTTCTAATACAACATGTGTTGGTAAATCAGCCTTAGACATCCTAGAGGTAATAGGTACTATAACAATAGTTGGACTAAATTTATTTCCCTTATTGTTTTGAACAACAAGTACAGGTCTTATTCCATCTTGTTCACTTCCAATAGTAGGATTTAAATTAGCATAAAATATGTCACCTAATTTTATTTTCAAATATACTTTACCTCCTTTATTATACA
>CALXBV010000006.1 GCA_944386635.1 uncultured Clostridia bacterium | reverse complement strand
ATATTTAAAGGGCGTACAAACATTTGTAGGACTATTATCCTCACCAAGTTCAAGTATTTTTTTATTATTTTTATCTGGTCTTAGTATTTTACAAATGGACTTATCTATTATTTTATCTAAAAAATTATAAACTATTCTTTCGTATTCACCAATATTTGGATATGAAACAATAATCATATATATCTTCTCCCTTCCACTATATCATTGAAGCTTTCCATTCTTGTTACTATTCCTGTGCTAGATGTATTTTCATCTACCATTATCTCAATATATGGAATGTCTTTTATTCTTTCTTTTATCATCTCATTAATTAATGAGTCAGTAGCACACGGAAAGCCTGTAATAAATATACAAGCATCAACAAAGTCTATATACTCTTCCACTCCATTCATAATGTTTATACTATTAGCAAAATACACTTGATCTGATATATTTTTATATCTATTTACTTTATTATTTATACAAGCAAATATAATATTCATATTATTTAATGAAGATAATACAAGTCTTCTTATATATTTATCATTTACTATATAATCATTACCTATAACTAAAATATTTTTCTTTTTAAAATTGATATTTTCAAATTGCTTCATGTATATATTCTTTTCAAATTTTTTTTGCTCTTGTAAAGCATATAAAGCCCCTAAAAATCTATTTTTAGGATTTATGCCTAAAGTTATACCTAGATTAATTAATGAATTAAAATATGATATATTTTTTGAGTAATCTACATTTATATCTATAAATTTCACATCATCAAATACATTTCTTAAAATATCATATAATGCTAAAGCCTTTACACATCCCTCTACATTATTTTTTTCTTTATATACCCTAGGTACAATTATTGCATCTATATAATTATTCCTATATAGATTTACTAATTCACATACATGACCCAAATATATCTTGCTTGCAATGCAATCTTCACTTGTAGATATTTGAGCACCATCTTCTATAGTTTTTAAAGTAGTATCACTACTTATAACAGTATCTATTTTATTATAATTTAAAAATTTACTATACATAGTTACTCTATTTTTAACAAAAAGAGCATTAGGTATTCCAATTTTCATGTTATCACCTAACTATATTTTGGGTAAAATTGCCAACTTTATACAGTGAATTAAAATTTTATTTTTGAAATATGTAGTTCACAAATAATGTATTTTATATAAAAATAAAATAGCACAGTAAATTACTGTGCTATTTTCTCAAGAAGTTTTTTAATCTAAACTCTTTTATTTTACATTTTTTAGAACACTTATTTGTAGTTCACATATATTATAATTTATATAAATATTAACATATTTCTTAAAAGTACAAAAAAGAGCGCTGAAATGTACCAAATTGGTTCATTTCTAAGCGCTCTTTTTTATTTTGCTAATTCTATTGCTCTAGTTTCACGAACAACATTAACTTTTATCTGTCCAGGATATATCATCTCATTTTCAATTTGCTTTGCAATATCATGTGCCATTACAACAATAGCGTCATCATCTACTTGTTCTGGTTTTACAATTATTCTTACTTCTCTACCAGCTTGAATTGCATAAGATTTTTCTACGCCCTTATATGAATTACAAATTTCTTCTAATTTTTGTAATCTCTTTATATAAGTACTTACAGTTTCTCTTCTTGCACCTGGTCTAGAAGCAGATATAGTATCAGCAATTTGAACTAGTACAGCTTCCAATGTTTTTGGATCTACATCTCCATGATGTGCTTCCACTGCCCATATTACTTCATCCTTTTCTTTATATTTCTTTAATAATTCTACTCCTAAAGTAACATGTGTTCCTTCTACATCTTGATCAAAAGACTTACCAATATCATGTAAAAGTCCTGCTCTTTTAGCTACATCTACATTAAGTCCTAGCTCTTCAGCAAGTAAGCCACATAAATTTGAAACTTCAATAGAGTGATTTAAAACATTTTGACCATAACTTGTTCTAAACTTTAATTTACCCAATAATTTAATTAAATCAGGATGTAAATTTAACACTCCAGTTTCATATAATGCTCTTTCTCCTTCTTCTTTTATTGTGTTTTCTACTTCGACTTTAGCTTTTTCTATCATTTCTTCAATCTTTCCTGGATGAATTCTTCCATCAGCAATAAGTCTTTCAATAGCAATTCTTGCTACTTCTCTTCTTATCGGATCAAAACTTGATAGTACGATTACATCTGGTGTATCGTCGATTATTAAATCAATTCCAGTTAAAGTCTCAATAGTTTTGATATTTCTTCCTTCTCTACCTATAATCCTTCCTTTTAAATCATCATTTGGTAAAGATACTGTTGTAACAGTAGCTTCTGATGTATGATCAGTTGCATATCTTTGGATTGTACTAACTAGTAATTCTTTAGCTTTTTTATCTACTTCTTCTTTAGCCTTATCTTCTTCGTCACGTATATATTCTGCCATCTCTTTTGTCATATCATTTCTTAGCTCTGCCATAATAGCTTCCTTTGCTTCTTCAACACTCATCTTAGCTATTTTTCCTAAAGCTTCTATCTCTCTTTGCTTAGAATTTTCTAAGTCTCTTTCCTTTTTGTTTAGCTCTTCATTTCTTTTTGTAATACTATTTTCTTTTTCTTCAATTAGTGCTGCTCTTTTATCTACTAAATCTTGTCTTTGATTTATTCTATTTTCTAGATCTTGCATTTCTTTTTTTCTTAGCTTAGCTTCTGTCTCAAGCTCGTCTTTTCTACGCATCATTTCATCTTTTGCTTGTAAAACAGCTTCTTTTTTTATTCTTTCAGCATCTAATTTACTATCGTTAATAATTTTTTCAGCTTGTTCTTCTGCTGAGCCTATTGAAGCTTCTGCAATATTCTTTCTATATTTCATTCCAACAAAAAAGAAAATTGCAGCTCCTATAATAAAACTCACAGAACCTACTATTCCTATTAGCATCTGACTATCCTCCTTCTATATTTATTTGTCAATGTACGTTTTTATTTCAGTTTATATGTAATAAAAAATTATTAATTATATCTACTGATTATTCCCCTTAGAAATATATTATGTAATTTTAAAAGTAAAAAAATTACAACTATACTTCCATCTAAATTATACATTAAATTTCAAAATATAGCAAGACTTTAATTTAATAAAATATTTAATTTATATGTCGAATAAAAAAGCCAGTAAAATTTTACTGGTTTTCTATTTTTTTCATTTTCTCTATATATTTTTCTAATCCTAATTTACTAAAATCTGCTATATAACTTACTATATATAAATTTTCCATACAGTTAAAGTCACTTTCATCAGTTATAGTAAATGATAAAACAGGTTTTTTAGTAAGCTCATGTGCAACCTTTACAAGGGCTAACTGTATTTTATCTATAAATTTAATTACTCTTTTTTTACCTTTATATATAGAATTTTCTATTTTTTCTAAAAGTATATCCCTTTTTCTAGTTATTTTTATGCATTCTTCTTTTGAAATGAAAAATCTAGTCGCTTTATGCCATTTTTCATCTTCATGATTTTCCATATTTATAACATCAGTCCTTGCAATAAAACATATTAATGATATTATCCTTTCATACATATAAGCAACTCTCTTTGGGGCTTTAAAAGAATCTAATATAGTTTTTCCCCTACATATAAGCTGACCTGTAAGAACTTTATTTAAATGTTTTCGCATTGATAGCATAAAAAAAGGATTAAAAGATTGTAGCATTATTTCGCCATTACTAGAATACTTATTTAAAAGTGTTGCTAAATTATCCCTATATTTAGAATAAAATATATGAGCCTCTTTAGCATCTACAATTACTCCCACTCTAGAATTGTTATACCTTAAAACATCTTCAAGCTTTGCAGGTGCTTTTTCTTTTAATATATCAACTAACTCATCATATGTATGTTTATTCACCTTTACCTTAACTCCTTCATTTTCTATTACATTATCATGAGCTAAAACAGCAATATTATCTAGAGTATTTCTTATATCACATTCAAATGGAATATCATTATCTATAGCAATTTTACATGAAAGAAAAGTATTAGGTTCTATCTTTTTCTTTAATCTGTTTGAATATCCATATATTCCTTTATGCGCTATTAGTTTCCTATCTAAAATGGTAAAATTCTTATTTAATCTTTTTATTACCATATGTTTTTCCTCCTAACATTTAAATTTTTAAATGAACGTTATTTTTTACATTAGTAAAATATATCTCTTTAAAAAACATATTAATTATACCATTCTTGCAAAATAATGTCAAAAAAAGAGCCTAAGCTCTTTTTATATAAATTTAAAATCATTAACATAAAGTGTGTTAATTCTATTTAAAATCTCTTTATATTGATCATCTTGTATAAATCCATAATTTTTTGACTTTTCCTCTGTCTCCTGTGTTATTACTTTTCTTTCTAGTTCTTCAATTGTAAAAACTAAAAAGTATCTTAAATCTACGTAGCTTTTATTCTTTAGCTTATTTTTAGAATCTGGTAATATTTCATAGTAATACTGTGAGTTCTTATTACTCCTTTTACTACTCAGCTTTAATAAATACGCATATTTATCGTCCATACTAAATATTAAATATGGTCTTCCATTAAGTTTGTAATCTATACTATTATCTGGAAAATGCATAAATCTTAAAGTCACCAACTTTTGGATAATTATATCATCCATATAATCACCTCTTTCATAAAATTTTACTAAGATTAAATCTCTCATATATTAGAATTATATCAAATTATTTAGTTTATGTCAACTTGTAACAAATAAAAAAAGAAATGGGCTTTCCCACTTCTTTACTCAATCACTCTATTTACTACTTTTCTATATATCATTTTAGCATAGAGAATAGGAATATAGAACATTAAAAGTACACACACCAATACTGCTATTAATAGATAAATCCAATTAAACCCATAAAGTAAGAAATATCCACTTAACAATACTATTATAATTCCAGATAATAAGCCTGTAAAAGCATTAAGTTTATTAGCAGTTCTCCATACTTCTTCTTTTTCAATAGTTTCTTTTATTCTGAGTCCAATTCTAGATCCAAATTTATTTATTGGAAATGTACTATATATAGCTACGATAACTATTCCAATCAGAGCCATAATAATATAGCCTACTGGAATATCTACCTTTATCAAATTTGTACTTGTAAAGCTATAACCCACATAAACAAACATCCAGTTTATATATATTAGTAAGCCGTCTATAAAAGTAAATACAGCATCTTCTATTCTTTTACCTGTTGTTACCACTTTATCCATTGTATTTAATCTATATATTACTTGAAGTATACTTATTAATAAAACAACTACTGGAATAATCATTAATAATTGTTTAGAGCACATTTTATCTATAATACTTGTAGCAAATATATTTATTGGTATATTGTTAGAAAGTTTGCTGATAGCAATAATAGATAAAATTAAATTTAATATTGCAATTCCTAATATAGTAAAGTTTTTCTTATTTTTTGTTTTCATATATCTTTACCCCCTATTTTTTAAACCTCTAATATAATTTGAAATCTCATTAAGTGGACTAGTATTTAAATAATATATTATATTTTTTCCATTTTTCTTACATTTTACCAGCCCAGATTCTTTTAAAACCGATAGATGATGGCTAAGTGAAGGCTTTGTAATATCAAAAAAATTATATATTTCTCCAGCACTTAGTGGGCCCTTTCTTAATATATTCAATATCTCTCTTCTAGTATAATCTGATAGAGCTTCCCATACATTTCTCATTGCATAACACCCTTTCATATTATTTAGATGGTACTATCTACTAATAAAAGTATATATTATTTACAAACATTTGTAAAGAGAAAAAAGATTAGAATAGTCTTTCTAATCTTTTAGCTAACTCCCATATTATTATTGATGTTTAAAGTATTATTATCCTCTACCTCATTTACATCTTCTCCATCACTATTTACCTCTAGTTTTAATATATCATTTTTTGAATCGTTTAAATACTTATCTGCATCCATAGTTGGTGAATTGAAATACTGAACTTGCTCAATTTCATTTTCGGATTTATTCTCTGATGAAACCACAAAATCAACTATATTTTCATTAAAAAACTGCTTATCTAGTTCGTATATATTATATTCTACTGTAATTTCATAGTTTTTATTTTTGTTTTCTTTAACAGATGGTATAACTTGTACTAAATATCTTTTGGATGGATTAGAATATGCTGTATTTCTAGCTCTGTTTATAGCATCTTTATATAGAAAATCTATTGCTTCTCTTACTCCATCTGGATAATTCGTATTTACTAACGTATCGAATGTATCTACAAACATATTATCGTCTACAAGACCATATAAGTCTGTCTCTATAAATTTTTTTGTGGTAAAAACATAAGGTGTTGCATTATATGTTTTCTCAAACATTTTGGTGTTACTATTATATCTTTTATATATAGCTACCTGTTCTCTATTATCATATAAGCTTATTTTTCCAATAGTTCCATCCAATAAAGGGACATATACAAATTTTGGAGATATACTAAACTCAAAATTTTCACTATTATATGACTCTTTCATACTATCATTCATAATAGTATTAAGATCTGCTGTATTTATAAATACATCTTCTATATTGATTTTGCTAAAATCATTTAAGTTTACATTTAACCCTTTATATTCATATGTAGTATTTCCATTAATATCACATACTTCTCTACAATAAAGAGTTGATAAAACATTATTAAATATATATACATCCGTATAGTTATAAATATGATCATATAATATATTGCTATCTTGCACAGTTTCAGATGTATATAATTCTTTAGCTGTCTCCATTAATAAATTATTTACTTTTTCTTCTAATTGACTATCTTTAAATCCACTAACCTTCTGATATGAAACTTCAATTTTACTTCCTTCTAAATTTCTAGAATAGTCATAGAAAAATCCTGTTTGTTCTATAATTTCTTTTTCTATTGTGTAATTTAGTCCTTCATATGTCTCATTAGTATTTGAAACTAAATTTGTTTCGTCTTCTAAATTTGTTATTACTTCCTCACTCTCATCAGTATTTAATATATTATATATTACCACGCATAATATAATTGAAAGTATACAAATTATACCAATTGCTATTTTTTTATTAATGTTTTTCTTTATCTTTTCATTACTATCATTTGTTTCATTATCTTTTACATTATCCAAAACTACTTCTTCACCTGCAACTACACTCTTTTTCTTATCTTTTACTGATTTTATATCTACTTCTTTTGTATGTTCTTCATTGCTATCTGAATTATACATCAACTACCTCCTAACTACTAATACTATATTATCATTTAATTATAAAATATTCAATATATTTAAAAATTTTATCACAACTATTGCTTTTTTATGTAAATAATGATATAATTAAGTTCCTACGCAAAAATATTTAATGCTTTCAAAATTTTGGAGGCACAAAACTCCAAAATAAATTATTATTAAAAAGGAGGAAACTAAAATGTCAAAAAATCATGGTTTTGAAAAAAAAATTGAAGAAAGGAGTCCTAAATATTGCTACCAAGATGGATTAAAAATAACATATAGAGCTGGAAAAGAAGTTGGAAATATATTTAATATTTCAAGATACAATGATATTTTTAAATTAATTAAAAAAATGGAAAGCAATATTAAGGAAAAATTACCAATTAGTGTAGAATTAAACTTTATCACACTAGAAGCATTAAAGATTTATCAAGAGGAAAACGGAGACTTCTCTAAACTAGAAGAAATTCTAGGAAATAATTTATTTTATTTATTAAATGATATATCAATGTATAATATATCAAAATCCTCAAAAATAGCAGATACCTATTTAAATGACGATGCATTAAAAAAACTAAATGATTTTTACAATAATAATTTAGACATTGTTCTATTTGCTTATGAAAAAAATTGCTCTTCTTTATACATTTTTGATATATTGCAAAGCAATAAAAATTATGTCTTATTAAATAACTTATATAATGCTATAAGAGGAAACGAATCTCTTAAAAAAAGTATAGCTTCTAAACTTATTTTAGACTTTGAAGCTCTAAAGAAAAATAGTTTAAGCGATAAAAGAAAAGAAGAACTATACTATAAAATGGAAAGAATAAACAAAAAATTTAACTCTATAGATTTTGAAAAGTTAAAAAATATTAACATATCTATAGATGATGTATTTGATTATATAGTCTAAGAAGCAACTGCTTCTTAGTTTTTTATTTGACATAATATTGAACATATGTTATAATATTTTCATACATAAAAATATTAACCTTAAATAATTATGAAAGGAGTATTTTAATGAAAGAAAGATTATTTTATTTTTCATATGGTGGAAATAGGCCATTCGGAAAATTTTTACCCGTTGGTAGAAAATTATTTGTAAATTTTACAAAAGGAAATGTATATGGTATATCAATCATAAAAGGAACATACTTAAAAAAATTTCCAGGTAAAATTACACTACATATAACAAATCATGGTTCAAATCAAGTAATATTTAGAGTAGAGAAAAAACTCTATAATGATAAAAAAAGTCTAGTTAAAAATTTAAATGGCTATTCTAGTCAAACAGTTGTGGTAAATATAACAGAAAAAGATATAAAAGAACTTACAATAGCAGTTTTTCTAGAGGATCAAGAAAATAACAATCCAATAACAATATCACTTGATAAGATAGAATTAAAATAAAGGTAGCAAATATTGCTACCTTTATTTATTTTATATACTAGTTTTCTTTACGAGCCTTGTTCTTTTTATTTCTAACTACAACAAATACTATTCCAGCTATACATATTACTGCAATAGCTGCTATTGCTACTACTGCTATGTCTCCTGTATTTGTTACTTCAAATATTAATGTATCTGGTGTATTATCATCTATTGTAAATTCATATCCTTCCATATTTTGTTCTTCTAAGTCATATCCTTCTGGTGCTTCTACCTCTATAAATCTATATGTTCCATATACTGGCTTTTCTATTCTATATTCTCCATTTTCATCTGTTACTGCATCTTTTACTAAGTATATTGTTTCTCCATCTTTATTTACATATGGATTTCCTT
>CALXBV010000005.1 GCA_944386635.1 uncultured Clostridia bacterium | reverse complement strand
AGCCAGCTCCTCCTGTTACTAATATTTTTTATTTTATTTTATCATCCTTTCTTTTTTATATAGTATTATAACATTGTGTATATTATATAATAACGACGTGAAAAAATCAATAAACAATATTAATAATAAACTCTAGATTGCTCTAAATAACTTATAAATGTACTAAGTGACATACTCCTATTAGCATATATTCTAGGTATTTTATAAAAGTCTGTATCTACATCAGAATCATATACACCACCAAGCATTTCAAGTCCAAAATCATAATAATCCTTTATTATATCAAGAGTTGTTTGATTATATCTTCCACTAGGATAACAATATACACTAACCTCTTGACCTGTTATTGACTCTAATCTCTCTTTAGATTCAACAGCCTGTTCTAACTGCTCTTCATATGTCATCTCATCTAAGTATTCATGTGTTTTTGTATGTGATTCAATCTTTACAAGGCCACTATCTGCAATCTCTTTAAGCTGATCTTCTGTTAAATAATTTTCACCATTTATATAATCTGTTATTATAAATATAGTAGCCTTTTGGTTATATTTTTTAAGAAGTGGAAACGCATTATTATAAAAATACACAAAACAATCATCAAATGTAAGAGCTACCGGCTTATCATATTTATATAACTCATCTAACTCATCAATATATATAGTATCATATCCATTTTCAGATATATATTTTAATTGTTCTTCAAGAGTTTCTGGCTTTAAGAAGTTTTCTGTATCTGGATAATCACCATAATCTTCTAATATAAAATGATACATAAATATTGGTACTGTAGCAGATATATGATCTGGCACTTCAAATTTTTCTGCTTTTACTGACTCAATATCTTCGAAAGATACTGTGTTTACTTCTAAATTGCTACTTTCTACTCCAGCACTTACATCTTCTTTAAGTACAGAATTTAATATAAAATATCCCGCTACTATAATAAGTATTACAATTACAAAATACAATATATAGTATTTTAAATTACTATTCTTTTTAACCTTACTTTCCATAAACTCCTCCAAATTAACTAAATAATTCATACCATTGTCTTACAACATTGCTACTATAATATTTTTTTACACTTTCAATAGAATTTTTAGATATTTCATTCCATTTATTTTTGTCAGTTAATAATATTTCAACACACTTTGCCATACTCTCTTTATTTCTATTATCTATCAAAAAACCATTTACATCATTTTGTATAATCTCTTTTGGGCCAACATCTATATTGAAGCTAACACAAGGAAGTCCACACTCCATAGCCTCACATAAAACTAAAGAAAAGCTTTCACATATAGATGTAAGTAAAAATACAGATGAGCTTAAAAGCTCCTCTTTTACTTTTTCTGATGATATTCTACCAGTTAATGTTACATTATTACTAAGCTCTAATAGACTAATTTTTTCTTCTATTTCTTTTCTTTGCAGCCCTTCTCCCACAATTTTTAGCTTTACATCATTATATTTATCATGTAAAATTTTAAATACATCAATTAATGTGAGAAAATCTTTTTCTTTTTCCAGTCTTCCAACACTTATTATTGTTTTATTACTAAATTTAGCAAAATTTTCTACTTTACTATATTCAATCATATTTGGAATATCATATACTTTAGCTTTACTATTTGAATTTTTTAGCCAATTTTCATAATCTTCTTTTGCTTTTTTAGTCATCACTACAATTTTATCTATATTTTTAAAATATCTTCTTACTTTATTTATATATTTTTTAGAATTTATATATGAATGCTCTTGTGATATATTTAAAGTATCTCTTCTTTTAATTAATTTAGAAAACTCAATTCTTGATGATACTATAATATCTGTATCCAGCCTCTTTATATGTTTTTTTAGTATAAAACTCTTATATATACCACACTTTATCATAACAAAAGATTCTTTAATTAGTCTTATAATTCTAAAATGCTTTAGCGCATGATAAAAAGCTTTATGATCAGGTCCAAAATTAGATAAAAACTCCACTTTTATTTTTGGATCTAATTTATAAAAAGAATTACCATTTAACATATCATAAACAGATAAGATCTTTATTTTATATTTACCTGATTTTGCTAATTCATTAACAAGTGTTATAGTCTGCTTTTCAAGTCCACCATGATTTAAATGTAGTAGCAAAAATGTTATTTTTTTCAATTTTTTCCTCCAATTTTACAAGGTCATTATATAATAAAATCCGAATATTTGTCAATATTCGGATTTTATTATAATTACACATTAATTTTTTCTTCTTTCTCTTATTCCAATCTTTAAAAATATAGCTAACAATATACAAAGTGATGCCATTATAACAACACTAGAAATTGCAGCTCCTCTCATTGCATAATGTTCAACTAATACATTAGGAACAAACAATGAAATAATAGATACTATTGCATATGTTATAAAAATATAATTTTGTTTTCTAATAGTACTTAATAAATTAAATAATAAATTGTCCATAGCATAAAATAATCCAGATAAAACTAATATTAATAAGTCAGCTTTATAAATACTAATATCAACACCATAAAACATATTTAAAAATGGTACTCCTAATATAAAACATCCTATTTCTACAACTATAGTTGCTAAAATTAATATTCCTATTATCTGCCACATAATTTTTGATAATTTATCATATTCTCCATTATTAAAATAATCACCAAACATTTTATAAAATGGTTTTATAATAAACAAACTTATTAAATTGATAACAAAAGTAGGCATGTATATAATATTAAAATATGTCTGCATAGTATAATCGCCAACATTATCTATTGCGTACTTTACAACGTTTATAACATATACATTAAGTATTCCTGCTATTGCTATAGGCATACATTCTTTTATTATCTGTATTGCTTTTTTTGTATTAAATATTATTTTATTTATATTAAATTTTTTAATCAATCTTACATCATAAATTAAAAATATCACTAAATTTGCTAATACCATAAATATACATGATATTATAATATTTTTAGTTAAAATGTCAATTATTATAAAAGTTATTATAGATACTATATTTCTAAAAGATACAGATTTCCCCGCTAAATCTAATCTTTCATTTATTTGAAACTCTGCCTGAAAAGATTCACTCAAATTATCTATTATTCTATAAGCAATTAAAAGAAGACATATCCATAATTTTGTACCTGTATATCCTCCGATAAAAACTGTACTTAAAGTAGCAAATATCATAATAAATATAGCTATCACTCTTGAGCTAAAATAATCAGAAAAGCTATATTTTCTCTTTACATCAGTAGATTGAAAAATTCTAATACCAAATTCCCCAACAGAGTTTAAAATACAAGATGTGGCATAAGCTATCGAAAACATACCAGATATTTCCATTCCATTTAATCTTGTACAAAAAGCAAGTATTATAGCACTAAACATAGCGTACAATACACTACCAACCATATTCCATGCAAATTCAGACTTTTTAATCATTATTTATACTCTCTTTCCTAATTAATTATTAAATAATATTTTAACATGCAAATATAAAATTAATATAAATTTCTTTATCAAATAAATAGTTATACTATATGATATCATATACATATACATATTAATATTATTTTTACTGATTTATATCAACATTTATTACTTAAAATCTATAGTATCCACAACTTTTTTTGCAGTTGCATCCCATGAAAATTTATCTATAACTTGTTTTTTTATATTTTTACCGAGTTCTTTTCTTTTTTTAGAATCATTTAATAGTTCTACTAATTTTTCTTCAATTTCTTTTTCTTCAAAGCCACAAATTAAACCTATATTATCATTTTCTAATATCTCTGTTGTTCCACCCATAGGTGTAGCTATTACAGCACATTGCATAATTCCAGCCTCTAATATAGTAGTAGGTAATCCTTCTGGAAAAGATGATGGATTTATAAAAATATCTGTTTTGGCAAGTAAACTCATTACCTCATCATGTGATAACATACCTAATATATGAACATTTATGTCATTTTTATTTTCTTCTTTAATTCGTTCTAGTAAAGGTCCTTGCCCTGCAATATTTAATTCAATACTATATTTATCTTCAATATTTTTAAATATAGAAATAAGTTTTAAAACACCTTTTTCAGGTATCAATCTTCCAACATATGTAATAGAAATTTTATCAGAGTTCTTTTCTATTATATCATCATATAAATCCGCTTCTTCTATATTTATAGAATTATAAAATACACCTTTTGCCGTAATGTTAAAATGCTTTAGCCATTCAATACATTTTTTAGAAACACCATAAAAGTCTTTTACATTCTTTTTTATTAAATTAGTTAATTGATGTTCATATATCTCACCAAAAAAGTCTAAAAACTTATTATTAACTGTAAAATGTGTACTACCATGTTCTATTAAACATACAGGAATATTATTTTTTGCAGCAAATTTTGATCCGATATATGAGCTTGTCCAAAATCTAGTTTGCAATATTATACTATCAATATTTTCTTTTTCAACTAATTCAAGAAGTTCCTTACATCTTTTGTTATTTTTAACTATAGGATATCTGTTTACAAATAAACTATATGTTGGTAATCTGTATATTTTAGCATAACTTTCTTGTTCTATTTCCTCTAAAGATTCATCATACCTTAAAGTAATAATTACAACATCATATCCCATCTGTTTCATTTTGTTAGCCAAATTATATGTATATCTTTCAACTCCACCTAAATGCGGTAAATAATATCCTGAAAAAATTGCAATTTTTTTCATTTTTATCCCTCTCTTTATTTATTATAACATACCAAACAAAAATAATATTCTACAAAAAATCTCATCTTTTATATTTTGCCTAAATCTACATGGATAAAAAAACTTTTTAATAGATTTAATAAAACTATACCTATTAGAAAATAGATTTATAATTTTAATATCATTTTTATTCAATCTGCACTTATATAATTCTTTATATCTTTCAATTTGTTGTCTAACTTTTGGAAAATATCCACCAAATAAGAATTTTCTTATCCTATATATAAGTAAAGATATACCTACCTTACCACTAGGACTCACATTTTGGCCAGTTCTTCTATATTCTACTGTTGCCTCATTATCATATAAAGTTTTTCCAATTCCTGATGCAATCATATATGCCCACCAATCATGATAACACACATCCTTAGTCGAAGATTTCAAAATTTCTTTAGCAAGGGATCCATTAAATACTTCTACTATTCCAAAAGATATACATTCTAACAATGAATTTTTAAAGCTCGCGCCTATTCTATTTAACTTAGACTTTTCTATTTTATTTAATCTTTCATCGCAATAATTAAATTCACTAAAATATAATAATGGTATTTTTTGATCTTCTTTACTTAAAAAATTTATAGCTCTTTCTAGTTTATTTTTATGCCATACATCATCTTGATCACAATAAGCAAAAAAATCATATTTTTTATCCTCATAAGCAATCTTTAAGCACTCATAAAAACTTTTTACTACTCCAATATTTTTTCCAGATATAACCTTAATATTATTTATTCCGTCATATTTTTTTAATATTTTTAAAGTATTATCTTTTGATCCATCATCTCTAATATATATATTAATATTTTTTAACGTTTGATTTATTAAACTATCTAACTGCTGCTCTATATATTTCTCCCCATTATATGTTGACATACATACTGCAATATTGTATCTATTTTTTACATCCATATTCATTACTACCTATTCCTTGTTTTTTTCTTTATTTTCTTTTAATGCTATATAATGATTTAAATTCTTTATTTTTTCATTTAATTCAGACAATCTTATATTATCCACAAAAACTTGTATTAATAAAAATACGATTATCATGAAAAATACAAAATTAACAGGTGCCATAAATCCTAATTTGTTAGATATCCAGCCTACAACATCTGAAAATATGCTCATTAAAATCAATATAAGACTCCCTATCATCCAGATTATGGAATTTTCAACTTTTAATTTTGCTTGTTTTATTCTTCTAACACATAAAATAAAAGATACTACTGAGCCAACTAATAAAATAATTCTAAGTGTAATTGACATATGTTTTGCCTCCTATATTTTTTTTCTTGTTATTGATCTTATAAATAAGATAGATAACATCATATTCATCATATATTTAATTGATTTAAATGCATTTAAATAACTTTCACCAAATTCTCTTTCACGCATCTCTACTTGAACTTCTTTTACATTAAGTCCCTTTTTTAGCATATATACAATAGTATCTGGTTCTGGTGTCAAACTTGCATTACTATTAAATAATTCTATAGCCTTTCTATCATATGCACGCATACCAGATGTAGGATCATTGATCTTTTTCCCTGTAGTTATCTTAATTGCAAAACTAATAAGTCTACTTCCAAGCATTCTAGCTGAAAGCGGTTTCTTCTTTTCTACAAATCTAGATCCAATAGCCACATTAACATTATTTTTTTCAATTTCTTTTACTAATTTTTTTAAATATTTTGCATCATGCTGACCATCACCGTCAAATTGAATTGCAATATCATAATTATTTTGTTTAGCATATTTCATTCCAACTTGTATAGCACTTGTAAGTCCAAAATTTATAGGTAATGATATCATATTGAATCCATTCTTTTCACAAACTTCTTTTGTATTGTCCTTTGAGCAATCATTAATTACTACATAATCATAATCTGTATTTTTCTTTATATCTTTTATTGTTTTTTCTATATTTAGTGCCTCATTATATGCTGGTACTATAATTAAAACTTTAATTTTAATCGCCTCCTTATTCTACAGCTACTAATTTAACATTTTCACCCTCAAAATTTATTTTAAACAATGAATAATTTTGGGCCTCTTCATAATCTTCAAACATATATGCCATTCTTTCATACATTTGATCATCAGAAGTATAGAAGTATATATAATCAAATTGATATTCATATAAATCATCTTCTAAATCCTGTGCTGTGAGTCCCCAATCTTGTAAGTCATCTGCATTTTTATCTGTTCTAATCTTCCAAGATATAGCACTCTGATATGCGTTTATTTTTCTAGGAAAACTATAATATCTAGCATACCATAAAGCCATAATTCCATCTTTATCTTGCTGGTCAATTATATATACTTTACTGTCTTCTGGAGTATTTTCATTTACAATAGCAAATTTATCTTGTAATCGATAACTAGTATCTCTTGTATCTTTTCTTTCACTAATATCACTTACAAAATATGTAATATTTAAAACTTTTAGTTGTGAACATAACAATATCATTATGAATGATGCTATTATAAAATTAGTTTTATTACTTACAAAACTTTCTCTAAATGTTAAAGCTATTAATATCAAAAACATAGCTACATTATATATATCTATATATCTTAAAAGTCCTGGTAAAGTTTGTGCTTCATATACTGGAAATTTAAGAAACATAGCAAACACATTTAAAACAAGAAATACAATCCATCCAATAACATATGGGACTAATTTTATTATTGTCTTTTTCACTTCTTCTTTTCCATTATTCCTATTTTTTAAATAACATATACAAAAAGCAAATAATGTCATTAGAGTTATAAATTTAGTAACAGTAAGATTTAAAAACTCTACACTATCAAACATATTTAAGAAGTGATATGCAACCTTACCTAATATATAAGAATTTAATTTAACTGCCAAATCAGTTCTTAATGTATCTGGTATTATTTGTGCATCATAATACATAGGAATTGTAGCATTACAAATTTTTAAATATATATTCCATGCAAAATATAATCCCACTATTAATAATCCTAATAGCAACCATTTTTTTAATACTTTAAAAGCATTTTTAAAAAATCCTTTAAAAGTAAATTTATAATCATTTACTTTTAAGTAGTCTATTAACATCACTATCACAAAAAATACAAACGCTGCTATTATTCCAGTAGGCCTGATCATTAACAAAACACTTAAACTTAAAAGCAACATTCTCATCATCTTTTTAGTATCTACATCCTTAAATAAGAAGTACATAACAAAACAGTTAAAGAATGCAGCAGCCATTGCATAATCTGCGTATAAAGAAGTATATCCATATCCAGATGAAAATAGTGATGCACCAAATATAATTAATATTGTATAAAATGGTAATAAAAACTTATTCTTTTTACCAATAAAGCTAAATGCGGGCATAAGATTGATTAATGTAAACAAAGCAAGTCCTGTATATAGGTTTCCTTCACTAAAACCACCCATAACTTTACTTACAAAAAATTGCCATAAGCTAACATATGGTGGATAACTTCTTGTTGCAGACATTGATTCTTCACAAGTAGTTAATTTTTCATAATTTATTACAGCCTTTGCATCATATCCCCAATGAGAATATTCGTCCCAAATATGTACATATCTATTAATTCCGCCTAATATAAATGCAACAAAAAATATCGAAAAAATAATTGTAGCACTAGAATTAAAATTTAAATCATACTTTTTATCTGTATTTCCATTTTTAAAATAAAGTATTAATGCATATATAGATAAAATTACTTCTATTGCTCCTATTATAATTACTGCATAATGCAATATATCTACCATTCCTAATACCAACAATACAAATAATATTATTGCATTAGATGCAAATATAGATATCTCAAATTTATTTTTTGTAGTATATGAAAATAAAAATGCATTATACATCATTATTACATATAATAATATGTATCTATAAATTTCTTTTTCCGGAAAAAATCCTTGCATAAGCATGCAAGCCAAAGTTACAAAACTTACTGAAAAAATAAATTTTTTCTTATTTTTTAATTTATCGTAAAATATAAATATTATAGAAAATAATATTACACCAATTGTAAGAGGCCAATTTACCAAGTCTAAACTTTTAATTGCACTCATACCATTTGTTGTTATACCTTCTACATTTTTAAAAATCAATAATATAAAATATACTGGTATTATTAATAATTCTCTTAGAATTGCTCGCATTTTATTCCTCCCACGTTTTAGTTAATATTTTATCTACTATAATTTCTATTGCAAATAATAATATAAAAGCAAAACATATACAAGAAATATATAATAAAGAATTTATTGATATACTCATTATATATAGTGAGCTTAATAGTATCTGTACTAATAAAAATATATAATCCAATTTTTTAGATACTATAGATATTATTATAATTAAAACTATTGATATTACAACATATAAATTAGGATATAAGCTAACATCTGAAATTATAATATTTTTAATATTATCATAAAATATTGGCCTTGCAGCATTAAATTGTGTAATTGCTTCACTTTCTAATTCTACATCATCTATTTCATCTAATTTATTATTTTCAATTAAATTAGAACCAATATTAAATTTATCAAATTTGTTAAAATTTGGAATGAATACACTTAAAATAACAAATAAAACTGTACATGCAATGTATGTTATAATAAAAGATTTAACTCTTTTGGGCTTAACCTTTGAACTTATTAACTGATATAATACAAATCCAAAAGTAGCAATAGATATTAATATTCCTATTGCAGGATTTAATACAATCATAAGTGAAAGAATTATTGCATATGGCACTAACTCTAATATTCTATATTTATATTTTTTCTTTATACCTAAATATATATAATACATATTTAAGATTAATAATAATCCGAAAATAGTAGTATTATTGGGTAAAATATTTACTAATTCTAAAACTGGTAAAAAAGCAACAAATAATGTTGTTATAAATTGAAACAAATATATTATTCTTTCTCTTTTTTGCAATTTAAGAGTTTGTTCCAAATTTAGCAATGGTGCTTTATAACTTTCATTATCCGGATTAAAATTTGTTATTCTATCCACATATGAATTTAAATCTATATTTCTTATTTTAGCTGTAACGAAGGTCCACACAAAAGAAAAGCCAATAATTTGTAATAATGATTTACCATCTACTGATATATTCGAAAATACTCCAGTATTATCTATAGGTTTTAACGTTAACATTGCTAAAAACATTGTTAAAAACATAGTAAAAAAGATCGTTAAATCTCTATTATTACAAAAAAACTTTATTTTATTTTTTATAGAAATAAAGAAATCTATAATATAAACTACCCATTTCATATTTTTTCTTTTCATTTTTGTTTTAAATCTTTCCATAGGTGTTATCCATGTAGCATCAAAATGATGTATCATGCATGAATTATCTGTAAATTTATTATTTTGATAATCGTAACTTAAAGGATAGAAATACTCCATCGGGTATATATATATCTTATTATTTTCAAAAATTTGAACTTCATCTTTTTCACCATCAAACCCGAACTTTTGAAAGTACTTTGTTAATACTTTAGGTACACTTTCATCATATAAATCTCCTGTTTCGTTAAATTTTTTCTTACTTTCATATATATTAACGATATCTTTTATATATGGATTATGTGCCTCTTTAGCCCAAACAACAGCCGCATTAATTTGTTTAGAATCTTCTACACCTAAGAACAAATCATTTTCAAGATACTTAGATATATCTTTAGTTATCTCCATGTCTGTATCAAGATATATTCCACCATATTCCTCAAGCACTTTAAATCTTGTATAATCTGCAACAAATGCCCATTTTTTCTGTTCATAAGCTTCTTTTACAAAAGGGCACTGTGTTACGTCAAAATTATTCTCATTCCATTCTTTAATCTCAAAATCTGGAAGATATTTCTTCCAAGTAGCAATACATTTTTTAGTAAGATCAGAAATAGGATTCCCACCAAACCAAATATAATGAATAATCTTGTTTTTTTTCTCCATTTTCCTATATAACCTCCAATTAACTATTTAAAAATTCTTCTTTTAACTCTAATACCTTTTTTAAATGTTCTTTTTTCCAATCTTTATATAAGTTCATAATTTTATCTCTATTTTTAATACATAGTTTTACTTTATCATATATTTCATCAATGCTATCTTCTTCTTTTACAACTATATAATCTTCAATTTCATTGCCTGTAAAATAATCTGTATTATTTCCAATTACACAAGGAACTCCTACTTCAAAACTTTCTAAAGGTATCATTGGAGAAGATTCTGTAAAAGTTACATATAAATTAACTGTATTTTTTGACATCCTTTTTATTAACTCTTTTCTTTTTAAAGAAAATTCATTATCGTCACTAACAGTCTTTATATTCATAAGCTTACAAAAACTAGATGCAAGTTTGGTCATAGGAATTATATCTATATATGCATCTTTTAACATTGCGCAAGCACTAAGTTGATTATACGTATTTTTCTCCCATCTGTCTCCAGAAGAATATAAGCCTATTTTAACATTATTTTCTTCACTTTTCTCATCTTCTTTATCAAAGTCAATATTAACATCATTCATTAACCAATATGACTTATAGCCTTTTTTTGTATAAAATTCTTTCATACTCTTTTTTAAAAAAGCTATTGATGTTATTATATTTCTTTTTTGAAGTTGTAATATTTCTTCTAGGAATTTTTGTTCATTATAATTTACAAATAAAGAATGACTACCATGCCACATAAATTTTATTTTTATTTTATTATTTAGTTCATATATTTTTTCAGCTAAATCTTTATATCCATATGCCATAGTTGCAAATATAACTTGTTTTATCTTTTTATCCACAATTGCTTTTGCTATATTGCATATCTGTCTTTCATTAAATATTTCATATAGTTTTATGCAATTTTCTTTTCCAAAAAGCTCTTTTGCAGAATTCATTATTCCAATACATTCTGGATTATATATAACCATAAATGAATTATTTTTTAATTCAAATATATCTTCAATTACATCTTCTGTCTGCTTTTTTTGATAAAAGAATATTGATTTTACTTTTTTTACGTGTCTATTCATACTTCCTCCTTACATTTTTAAGAACTCTTCAACACTTATTTTGCTCTCTTCGTCATTTTGCTTTTTCCATTCTTTATATAACTTAAATATTTCATCCTTATTTTTTAATGCATTCTCTATTTTTTCACAAATAGCAATAACATCATCTTCTCTTTCAACAACAAGATAATCATGTAATTTACTATTTTTAAAATAATGATGATTATGTCTCATTATACATATAGTTCCTGCTTCTAAACTCTCAATAGGAAGCATTGGTGCACATTCGGAAAATGTTACATACAAAACAATATCTCTTTGAGCCATTCTTAAAAGTAGATCTTCTCTTTTTAAATGTGAATCAGATCCAATGATTTCTAAATCATTATAATAAGCAAGTTTTTTTAATTCATATCTTAATGGTACAACTTCAAGTTGTGCATTATCAAAATATGATGCTGCCATAACTTGATTAAAAGTATTTTTTCTCCAGTCAGTACTTGCAGAATATAGCCCAAATTTTAGCTTTCCATCATCTTCTTTTTTTACTTTACTTATCGCCTCTTTAACTTCATCACTTAATCTTACTGTATTTTTTATAAATGCAGTCTTATATCCTTGAGACTTATAAAAATTAACTAAGCTCTCCTTACATGTTCCCATTACATCTATAACATGCTCTTTGTGAAGATTTATTACCATTAAATTAGTTGCCCAGTTTATTTCTTCTATTACTTGTGAATGGCTACCATGCCAAAAGCTTTTTAATTTTATATTTTTATTTTTTTCTTTTAATTTTCTAGCTATCTTATCCCAACCATAATTAAAAGCACTAAATATAACTTGCTTAGCTTCAATTTGAATTATTTTATCTACAATTATATCTACATTGCTATTTAAAAATATTTCTTGCATAGGAAGTAAATTAGTAAATAGTTCCTTAGTCGCACTAGTTACTCCAAGCCACCTTGGATTATGTATTATTAAATATTCTATTTTTTCTCCATTATTTTTTCTTTTTATATAATCGTCCAAAGCAGACATTGTCTCTTCAATTCCTGAGTCTTTTTTTACAGAAAATCTATTTTTTATTTTTTGAACTGTTATATATTTCTTATATCCAACATTATTTTTCACTCTTCTTGATATTTCAAAAAAATATTCACAAGCAGTTGGACCAATCTTTTTTAATGTATTAACTTTATACTTTTGTTTAGCAGTTAGTTTTCTATTTGAATCATAATATATAGCTTTTATATTATCTGTAAATCCTTTTCCTATTCTTTCATAATCTACAGGATAGAAAAAGTCATATGGATAAATATAAGAATTATTATCAAATTTTAAAACATAATTATAATTATTATGCAAATCTTTTCCTGTAATAGTAGAAAATATATCGGTTATGTTATCATATTTTTCTTCTTTTATTAATTCTAAAACTCTTTTTATGATTTCATTATTTTTTTCTTTAACCCAAATTATATTGCAAGCTAAATTAGAATAATCACTAAAACCTATAAAAAAATCGTTTTCAAAAAATGAATTTATACTTTTTATAAACTCAAAATCTCCTTTTAAAAATAATCCAGAATTATTATATAAATAAGAAAATATAATATACTCTTCAAATAATGGGTTATCATTTTTTATCTCATTTTTTCCATAATTTAATATATCTTTAAATGCCAAATCTACTAATTCACTTTTTTTGAAAAACTCTTTATATTTATTTTTATAATTAACTGTACTATCACAGCAAATAACTTTTATATTATTATTCATATTTATATTACCTTTCTATCCTTGAACTTTTATATACTCTTCTAATACTTTATTTGTATCACCATCCATCACTATTTCTCCATCTTTAATCCATAAAGCTCTATCACAAAAACTCTTAACCTGATCAATATTATGAGATACAAAAACCATAGTCTTTCCTTGTGCTTTAAGCTCCTTCATTTTATTTAAACACTTAGCTTGAAAATGTGCATCTCCAACAGCCAATATTTCATCTATTAATAAAATATCAGCTTGTACATTTACAGCAATTGAGAATGCAAGTCTCATATACATTCCTGAAGAATATGTTCTAACTGGTGTTTCTATAAATTCTCCAAGTTCAGAAAACTCTATAATATCATCAATTATAGGATCCACATCTTTCTTTCCCAATCCATACATTGAAGCATTAAAATATATATTTTCTCTTCCTGTAAAATCAGTATTAAATCCAGCACCAAGTTCTATCATACTTGAAACTTTTCCGTTTATTTCTATTGTTCCCTTTTCAGGATATATTATTTTATTTAATAGTTTTAAAAGTGTAGATTTTCCAGAGCCATTTACTCCAATTAAAGCAACTGATTCTCCCTTTTTAATATCACATGATATATTCTTTAAAACTACATGCTTTCTCTTTTTATTTCTTTT
>CALXBV010000004.1 GCA_944386635.1 uncultured Clostridia bacterium | reverse complement strand
ATATTAAAGGATTGGAAAACGATCCATATGAAACAGAAGCAAAAAAAGTAGAAGGATATGAGTTAGTAGTAACACCAAATAATGCAAGTGGAAAGATGACAGTAGAAAAAATAACAGTAACATATGAATATAGAAAAACAGCAAATGTAATAATAAAACATATAGATGGAAATACAGGAGAAACAATAATAGAAGATGTAGTAAAAAAATATAAAGAAGGAGATCATTATATAGCATTAGGACAAGAGATACCAGGATATACAATAACAAAAGAAGCAGAAAATAAAGAAGGAGAAGTTGGAAGAGAAGATATAGAAGTAATATATGAATACAAAAAAATATCAGAGGGATTAATAGTAAAATATGTAGATGAAATAACAAATGAAGTAATGGAGACAAAAGAATATACAGGAAACGAAAATGATGTGATAAAATTAGAAGAAAAGACTTTTAATGGATATATATTAAGTAGAAGACCAGAAGAGAAGGAAGTAAAATTAACAGTAGAGCCACAAGAGAAAATATTCTATTATAGAAAGATAGTAAATATAATAATAAAAGGAATAGATGATAAAACAAAAGAAGAACTATATACAAAGGTACAAACAGGAATAGAAGGAAATGAGTATACAACAAAGCCAGAAGAAATCCCAGAATATCAAGTATCAAAAATACCAGATAATGCTGAAGGAATATATTCAAGAGATGAAATAGAAGTAGTATATGAATATAAGAAGATATCAGGAGGAGTAAAAGTAAGCTATATAGATAGAGAAACAGGAGAAGTATTAAAAGAATATAAAATAGAAGGATTAGTAGGAGATGAATATAAGACAGAAAAAGAAGAGATAGAAAAATATGATTATGTAGGAGTAGAAGGAGAAGAAAGAGGAGAGCTAGAGGAAGGAGAAAAGAAAGTAAAATATTATTATGAGAAAAAGAGAGGAATAGTAGAAGTAATATATGTAGATGAAGAAGAAAATGAATTATATAGAGAAGAAATGGAAGGAAAAGTAGATGAAGGATATAAAGTAGAAGAAAAAGAAATAGAAAACTATAGAATAAAAGAAAGACCAGATAATGCAGAAGGAGTATATGAAGAAGGAAGAATAATAGTAAAATATGTAATGGAAAAAGTAAGAGGAACAATAATAGTAAATTTTGTGGATAGAGAAGGAAATAAATTGAAAGAAGAAGAAAGATCTGAAGGATATGTAGGAGAAGTATATAATTTAAAAGCACCAGTGATAGACGGATATAGAGTTGTAGAAAATGAAGATATAAAAGTAACATATATAGAAGGAGAGCAAGTAATAGATGTAGTATATGAAAAAATAGAGGAAGCTCCACATACAGGAGATATAAATATATACATATACTTATCTGGAATAGTAGTAAGTACATATATAATAAGCAAAATACTAAGAAAAAAACTAATTAAAAGATAAAAAGAGTCTAATTAGACTCTTTTTTTCTTGAAAAAAAGCTATTTGTATAATATAATGATATAGGGTGATTAAAATGAAAAATGAATTAATAATAAAAAAGTGTCTTAAATGTGGAAATGTAGTTGATGTATTAAATAATAAGTGTGATGGAATTGATTGTTGTGGACAACCTATGGTTGAGGCAAAACCAAATACTGAAGAATGTTCTATAGAAAAGCATATTCCAACATATGAAAAAGTAGAAGATGAAATACTTGTTAAAGTTAATCATGTAATGGAAAAAGATCATTATATAGAATGGATTTGCATGGTATATGAAAATAGAAAAATAATGGTAAAATTATATCCAGAACAAGAAGCACAAGCAAGATTTCCATATATAAAAGGATCAACTTTATATGCTTATTGTAATAAACATGGATTATGGAAAACAGATGTAGAGTAGCATTTTTGCTACTTTATTTTTTTATCTATTGAATAAACGTTCGTTTTGAGATATAATTTAACCGGTGATAAGATGGAGAATATTAAGCTGGATACGAGTGTACAATATTTAAAAGGTGTTGGTCCTAAAATGTTTGAACTTTTAAATAAGCTTGGAATCTACACAGTAAGAGATTTGATTGAATATTATCCTAGAATGTATGACGATAGAACTAAAGTATTAAAGGTAAAAGAATTTGTAAAGGACCAAAATGCTTTGTTTATAGGTAGATTAATAAAGCCAGTAAGTATTGTTTATACTAACAGAAAGAAAATTTTATCTACTGTTATTGTGGATGAAAATGGAGATATGTCGTTGTTAAAATGGTACAATCAAGTATATATAAAAGATAAATTAAAAGAAGGCGAGATATATCTTTTTTATGGAAAAGTAACATCTATTGGAAATTCGCGTGCATGTGTAGAATCATGTAATATATATAATGTATCTGAATTAGATAAAATTCAAGGATTATATCCAATTTATAGTCTTACAGCTGGTATTACTCAGAACTATTTATTTAAACTTATTAGTTCAGTAATAGATAAAAATGTATTGTTAAATGAAATATTTTCAACTGAATTTAGAAAAAAATATGATTTAGCAGAAATAAACTATGCTATACGAAATATTCATTTTCCTAAGAATTATGAAATGGTAAAGGTAGCAAGGGATAGAATAATATTTCAAGAGTTATTTTTATTTCAGTTAGCCCTGCTAAATATGAAAGACCATAATTTAGTTACACAAAAGACAAATATATATAGTGATTTAGATGATAGTGAATTTTTAAAAGTTATACCTTTTGAGCTTACTAATGCTCAAAAAAAAGTGGTTGCACAAATAAAAAAGGATTTATCATCTAATATTGTTATGAATAGATTAGTTCAAGGAGATGTAGGATCCGGGAAAACTATGGTAGCAGCTATTGCTATGTATTTAGCTGTAAAAAATGGATATCAAGCAGCACTTATGGCACCAACAACAATTCTTGCAAATCAACATTATACAGAGCTTAGTAATTATTTTAATAAGCTTAATATAAATGTAGAGATTATTACATCTACTAATACTAAAAGACAGAAAGAAAAAATCATAGAAAGACTTAAAAATAATGAAATAGATATTCTAATAGGAACACATTCTATAATAGAAGATAATGTTGAATTTAATAACTTAGGATTAGTAGTAACAGATGAACAGCATAGATTTGGCGTAAAACAAAGAATGAAATTATCTAGTAAGGGAAATGTTGTAGATACATTAGTCATGACTGCTACTCCTATTCCTAGATCTCTTGCGATAGTTTTATATGGTGATTTGGATATTTCTATTATAGATGAGTTACCACCAGGAAGAAAGCCTGTCGAAACATATGTCGTAAATGATAATTATACAATGCGTGTAAATAATTTTTTAAAAAAACAAATGGATGAGGGAAGACAGGTATATATTGTGTGTCCTCTTGTAGAGGAAAATGAGGATTTAGATTTAAATTCTGTCGAAAAGTTATATGAAGAATATAAAAAAGAATTTTCTAATTATTCTGTAGGAATATTGCATGGTAAAATGAAAAATAAGCAAAAAGATGAAGTTATGAATGATTTTAAAGAAAATAAAATAAATATGCTAATATCTACTACGGTAATTGAAGTAGGAATAAGTGTTCCAAATGCAACAGTTATGGTAATTGAAAATGCCGATAGATTTGGTCTTGCAGCTTTGCATCAGTTAAGAGGAAGAGTTGGAAGAGGAAGTGCAGCTTCATATTGTATATTAAAAAGTAATAATAAGTCTGCAATATCTAGAGAAAGGTTAGACATTATGAGAAAAAGTAATGATGGATTCTTAATAGCAAAAAAAGACCTAGAGTTAAGAGGTCCAGGTGACTTTTTTGGTATTAGACAGTCTGGTATGCCTGAATTTAAACTTGCAAATTTACTTACAGATACTAAAATACTAGAAAAAACACAAATAGCAGTAAAAGAAATTGTGGCAAAAGATAAAGAGTTACAATTGCCAGAAAATCAAATGTTAAAAAAAGAATTGCTATTTAAATATGGTGAACAATTAAATAATATTGTTGGTTAGGAGAAAAAATGATTGATATAGAAAATGCAAAAAGAGTCTTTTTAGAATATGTTAAAAAATATGATATAAATAATGGTAGAATAAAATTAAAAATGATACATATATTAAAAGTTGCACAAAACTGTAAAGATATTGCAATAAGTCTTGGGTTAGATGATGAAAAAATAGCTCTTGCTCAACTTATAGGGATATTTCATGATATAGGCAGATTTGAACAAGTTAGATTATATAATACTTTTAGTGATAAAGATACTGGTCTTGATCATGCTGAATATAGTCTTAAAGTTTTATATGAAGATGGACTTATAACTAAATTTATAAACACGAATAAGTATGATGATATAATAAAAAAAGCTGTATATTATCATAATAAAGCAAAAATATCTGAAGAAGTAACAGCGGATGCACTGTTGTTTTCTAAAATAATAAGAGATGCAGACAAAATGGATATATACAGAGTTATTAATGAAGATGATATGAAGGATATTTTTTGGTATGATAAGTTTGAAAACTTAGATATATCTGATGAATTAATTAAAACTTTTAAAGATACTCATTTTATTAAATATAAAGATGTAAAAAATAATGCAGATTTAATTTTAGTTTTTTATGGATATGTATTTGATTTTAATTTTAATTATTGCTTAAAGTATATAATGGATGAAAAATATTTACAAAGATTCTATGAAAGAATAAAAATAACTTTTAAAAGTGAAAATATAAATAAAAAAGTAAAAGAAGTAATAGAAATTTGTAATGATTATATGAAACAAAAAATAAATAAAAGCATGTAATATAATTACATGCTTTAAAACATTGTTATAACTCTTATGCTTAAAAAATCACCAATTAAGAATAATACAATACAAACAAATATAGTTATGATAACAGATATTATACTAGTAATTATTGCTCTACCGAAAGTAAGCTTTTTAGGTCCTCTTTGTATTTCTGAAAGTGATGATTCATTCTCTTTTTCAAATATATCCTTTTTAAATATTTTTTTAATTAAAGATCTAATTACTTTTTTTAATGAAAATCTTACAGTTCCAGTAACTTTTTGATAATTTATATTAACTGTATAGTATGTAAATGACTGAAGCAATGTACCGATTAGGAAAGTAGACAATAAAGTTCTAATTAATACAGAGCTATATTCAGCTACTATAGTATTATCAAAAATCATTGAAAATACAATATCTATAGCATTTCCATTTAAGGAAGTATTTATAGAATTAAAACATCCTACAAGTAACACAGTCCAAAGAATTACAGTAAGAGTAGCTGGTATAAATAATTTTTTTGTATCATAATTATAAAGTGTAGTAATCATTAATGCTAGTTTCATTGCAGTGTCCATAATTACAATTAAAATTAAAGCAATGAGTAAAACTAGCAAAATAGTAATAAGCCACATAAAATATCACATCCTATTTTTTGATTCTTGTTATATATAATAGTTTTTCTCCTATACGTTTGTATATAGTTTTCTTTTGTTTATTTTTTTCTTCTTTTGTTTCTGCTTGTTTTTTTAGATTGTGTAGCTTTATAATTTCACTGTAAAGCATTTCTAATTTATCGCCAAATTGTTCTATTGAATATTCTTTTGCAGTTTTATATCCATTTGCAATTAAAGTATTTTTTAATGTATCATCTTTAAGAACTTTTAAGATTGCAGTTTTAAAATCAGCATTTTTCTTTACAAGAATTCCATTTTTTCCGTTTTTTATATACTCAGATAGATTTGGAGCATATTTAGCAACAACTGGAAGTCCAGCTGCCATAGCTTCAATAAATGTTAGCCCCTGTGTTTCTGTAAGTGATGCATTTACAAAAATATCACCTAAATTATAGTATTTCGGAACTTCGCTGTATGGCACTTTGCCAGTAAATATAACTTTTTCTTGTATGTGTAGCTGCTTGGCTTGTTCCTCTAGATCTTTCTTAGATGGTCCATCGCCTACAATTAAAAATTTACAATTTTGATATTCATTAAATATAGATGGCATAACATTCATTAAGACATCTATACTCTTTTCAGTAGCAACTCTACCAAGAAAAAGTATAACTTTTTCTTCTGGTTTTATTCCTAGTGATTCTTTTAACCTGTTTTTTTCATCTAAAGAAAAATTATTCCTGTTAAAAGGCTTAATATCTATACCAGTAGGAATAACATATATAGGTTTATTTTTTACATTACATTTATATTTTAAATATTTAGCAGTTTTATTTGAAGGAGTAATAACATATTCAGCTTTTCTTAAAAATCTTCTTTAAAATTTTCTTACCAATCTTTTTATATATATATAACTCCGATAAAAAGTATAAATATATAT
>CALXBV010000003.1 GCA_944386635.1 uncultured Clostridia bacterium | reverse complement strand
AATGTATAATGAAGATACTATTTTTCCAAAATACAATAATATAATAATAACATATGAAGCAACAATAGATAAAGATAATATACTAATAGGTAGAGATGGAAATGTAAATACAGCAACTTTAGAATATACAAATAATATATCAGAGGATTTTGAAGAACTAAGCACAACAACAACTACAGATACAGCAGAAGTACATACAGGAGGAATTTTAATAGAAAAAGTAGAAAAGGGAGATACATCAACAAAGCTTGCAGGAGCAAAGTTTAAAATAGCAACAACAGAAGAGAATGCTAAAAATGGAGTATTTGTACAAGATGAAACAGGAACAGATATAGAAGTAACAACAAATGATCAAGGACAAGCAGTAATAGAAGGATTAAAATATGCAGATGATGGAAGTGATACATCATACTGGCTAGTAGAAACACAGGCACCATCATATGAAGATGAAGTATATAATAATGAAACACAAGAATATGAAACAGTAACAAAATATTATAATCTATTAAAAAATCCAGTAGAAGTACAAGTAGGAAAGACAACACATGAGAGTTCAGTACAAATACAAAACTCAAAAGGATTTGATTTACCAGCAACAGGAAGTATAGGACTAGCAATATTTACAGTAGCAGGTATAGCAGTAATGAGTGTTGCATTTGTATTAAATAAAAAACAAAAAGTACAAGAATAGTTGTGCGATAAGAGCAAGATTAATTTGATCTTGCTCTTTTTTTATATTAATTTAAAAACATGCATTTTTATTATATTGAATTATATTAATTATATGATATAATTATTATGAGTTAATATATACTGGAGGATGATTATGTTTTTTGACAAAATAAAAGAAAATTTAAAAAAGACAAAAGAAGCTTTAGATGTAAAAATGAGTAATATTTTTGCAGATAAAAAAGATATAGAAGAGGTAATAGATGAAATTGAGGAGACTTTAATTTTATCTGATGTTGGATATGAAACAAGTACAAAGATTTGTGATAAATTAAGAGCAGATTTAAAAAAGCAAGTAGATAAAAGTGAGAAAGCTATTAAAGAGTTACTTAGAAAAGAAATGATAGAAGTTTTAACATCAGACGAGATTAATACACAAAATAGTATTAATTTAGACAAAAGACAAGTAATATTAGTAGTAGGAGTAAATGGTGTTGGTAAAACTACATCAATTGGTAAACTTGCAAAGCTATATAAAAATGCAGGTAAAAAAGTATTACTTGCAGCAGCAGATACTTTTAGAGCTGGTGCAATAGAACAACTTGATGTATGGGCTAAAAGAAATGATGTAGATATATGTCTTGGAAAAGAAATGCAAGATCCATCATCAGTTATATTTGATGCTACTAAAAAATTTATGAATGAAAATTATGATATACTAATTTGTGATACAGCTGGTAGACTTCATAATAAGAAGAATTTAATGGATGAACTTGAAAAAATGAAGAAAATAATAGATAAAAATATACCAGATGATGTTGTAAAAGAAACAATTATGGTGCTTGATGCTACAACTGGTCAAAATGGTGCTATTCAGGCAAAAAGCTTCCTTGAAAAAACAAATGTTAATGGAATATTTTTAACAAAACTAGATTCTACTGCTAAAGGTGGAGTTGTATTTAGTATAGTAGATGAGCTAAAAATACCTGTAAAATATATAGGTGTTGGTGAAAAAATAGATGATATAGAAATGTTTGATGCAAAGAGTTTTGTCGATGCAATAATATAAGGAGGTATGTATGGATAAATATAAGGGGTTAGAAGAAATTTTATCTAAAGATAGTATAAAATATAATGAGCCGATGAAAAAACATACTACAATGAAAGTTGGAGGACCATGTGATTGCATGGTAGAGCCTTCAAGTATAGAAGAGATTCAGCAGGTATTAAAATATGCTAAAAATAATAATATTAAATATTATATAATTGGAAATGGAAGTAATCTTTTAGTAAAAGATGAAGGGATAAATGCTTTAATAATAAAAATATCAAATAAATTTTCACAAGTACAAGTAGATGGAGAATATATTAAAGCTTATTCTGGATGCTCTGTTCCAAAACTTGCACAAATTGCTAAAAATAATTCACTATCAGGACTTGAATTTGCATGTGGAATTCCTGGAAGTGTTGGTGGAGGAATTAGAATGAATGCTGGGGCATATGGCTCTGAAATGGTAAATGTTGTAGATAAAGTTGGATTTCTAGATAATGAAGGAAACTTAAGAGAAATTGATGGAAAAGATGCAAAATTTACATATAGACATAGTATGTTTGTAGATAATCCAGAGTATGTAGTAGTATATGCTATATACAAATTAAAAAAAGGGGATATTAACGAGATATCTAAAATAATGGAAGAAAATATGAATTCTAGAAAGCAAAAACAGCCAATAGAATATCCTAATTTTGGTAGTGTGTTTAAAAGACCAGAGGGATATTTTGTTGGAAAGCTTGTAGATGACTGTGGACTTAAAGGATATGAGATTGGTGGAGCACAAGTATCGACTAAACATTCTGGCTTTATTATAAATACAGGGAATGCTACTTGTAAGGATGTGCTAGAATTAATCGAATATGTAAAAAATAGGGTATATGAGAAATTTAATGTTAAATTACAAGAAGAAGTTGTAATTTTAGGAGGAAAATAAAATGAGAAATATTTTAGAATGGCTAAAGCCGGGAGCAAGAGTAAAAAGATATATATTTACGTTGATTATATCGGTACTACTTTTAATATTCTGTGGTATAAATTTAGGTAAAACAAGTGATTTAACTCCTACAATGCTTATTGCATATGTACTTTTGATTACGTTATCTATATTTGGAATTATATTTTCTTTTATATTAGCTCAAAGAAATATATTACTTGTATCACTTAAGAATATTTCTAAGAGAAATAAAAATGTACGTATAAGACAACTATTATATGGAGATCCAAGACTTAAAAAAGGACCTAGAGTTGTAGTAATCGGTGGTGGCTCTGGACTTCCTAATCTATTAAAGGGATTAAAAGAGTATACATCAAATATTACGGCAGTAGTAAATGTATCAGCAGATGACTATACTTTAACTTCTGCTATGAGTAAAGAGGAAAGAATAACACCTGGAGATATTAGAAAGTGTATTTCTGCACTTTCTGCATCTGAATCAGATTTTTCTAAGTTACTTACATATAAAACATCAGATGATACTTCTATAGGAAACTTAATAATAAATGCTTTAACAGATATTACTGGAAGTTTTCCAAAAGCAATAGACAAGCTATCAGATATATTTAAAGTTCAAGGAGACATTTATCCAGTAACAACAGATGAATTGATACTTTGTGCTGGTCTTGAAAATGGTGAGGTAGTAGTCGGTAAAGAAAATATAAGTGAAAGAGTAAGGGAGACAAGAACTGCAATAAAGCAAGTATTTTTAAAAGATGGTAGTCTAAAAGTAGTACCAGAGGTAATTGATGCAATTAAAAAAGCAAATATTATAGTACTTGGACCAGGTTCACTTTATACTTCTATTATTTCAAATTTATTATTTGAAGATGTAGCAAAAGCTATTGTGAAATCTAAAGCTAAAAAAGTATATGTTGCAAATATTATGAATCAACCAGGTCAAACTGAAGGATACACTCTTGCAAGATATATAAATGAGGTAGAAAGATATTTAGGAAAACATGTATTAGATTACGCAATTGTAAATAATGGCGAAATAACACCAGAGATGATAAAAGACTTTAATCAAGAAGATTCAACTGCTGTAACAATAGATCTTGAAAATATACAAAATAGAGCTATATGTGTAATTCAAGAAGATTTGGTTTTAACAGCAAAAAATGCTTTAATTCATGATGCTGATAGATTAGCAGAAATAATAATGACACTAGCCATGACAAAATCAATAGGAGATTTAAATATTGTATCGATTAAAAGAAAACATATGCAAAAAGAAAAAATTCTTAATGGAAAGAATTTTATAAAGACAAAAGTACAAAATGCTAAAAGAAAAAAAATCCAAAAAAAGATAGAAAAGCAGAAAAAGGTTAAAAAGCCAAAGGAAGTAAAAACTAGTGAAAAAACGCAGGCTACTATAAATAAAATTAAGGATGAAATCTCAAAGGAGTAAAAAATGTTTAAGTACAAAAGAGAAATAAATAATTATGAGCAAGCAAGGTTAATTGAATATTCCCTAACAGATAATTCTAAGATTTGTTTTTGTACATCTGGTACTTTACTTACCAAAAAGCCTTATCATGGTATGTATATTAAAAATGGTAGAGTATTGCTTGAAAATGTTGTAGAGACATTTGAAGTAGATGGAAATATATATAGAGTATTAGAAATAGATACAAATTCAAAAGAGATGAATTCAAAAGAATATTTGACTAATATAGACTTGGAAAAGAATTATTTTGAATATAATTTTTCAGATTTAAGCTATTCAAAAAGATTTTCGTTTGTTGAAAATGAAGGAATATTATGTATAGAATATACAATTAAAAATATGTTAAGAAGTAATGTTAAATTTAAAGTAATTCCACTAATAACATATAGAGATTTTTATAATATGAAAAATAACAGTATGTTAAAATTTAATCAAAGAGATACGGAGGATGGTGCATTTATTTCTATAAGTGTTTTAAAGCAAGAAAATTTAGTATTAAAATCAGATAAAATGAATTGGGTACCAGATAATAATGTTTTGCATGGTGTAAAACATGAACTTGTAAATACAGATTTAAAAAAAGAAATATATTTTGAAGATTTAGCAATATGTGGTCATTTTGAAGCGGATGTAAAAGGACTTAGTGAGACTAAACTTTATGCGTTTTTTTCATATAAAGATTTCAATTTGGATGATTTAAATTTATTAGATGTATTTAATAATATAGAGATTAGAAATAAAAACGCAACATTTGATGTAGATGAGAGCTTTGTAGAATTACAAGATTTAGCAAAATCTATGATCAATTCCGATATGAAGGATATAATGATAACTTCACTTCCTTATGCAAGATATTTTAATAGCGAATACAAAGATGTAATATCATCATTGGATAATAATCAGCTAGAAAGAGATATTGATGAGTTAATTGAGATAGTTAGAAGTATTGAAGGAAAATATCTGTACTTTAAAAAAGTAAAAGAGGCTAAAGTGACCGTCTTAAATGTATATAAGATAATAAAGGAAATATCTAAATTAAGTTTATCAGAGCCATTAAGGGAAAAATATAACATATTAAGATTATGGTATATAGAAGCTGTAAATAGAATTTTGCAAAAGGAAGGAAGGATAGAGCTTTATATAGATTCAATAAAAGAAATTTTATATAATTTAATAGAGCCAGAAAATAGAGCTACTTGTTTTAAATCTATAGAAATTACAGCACTTATGCTTAATGCAATAAAGATATATTTAAATATTCTAACTTGGATAGGAGATAAGGATAAGCAAATTGAGATACAGGAGACTTATTTTAAGAATCTGATAGAAAATGAATTTTGGATAAAAGAAAAAAATATAATGAAAAGAAGACTTGATGAGGAAGAATCTTATGCTAATATTGAAATGTTATATACATTAAGTTTATCGTTTCCATGTGTAAGTGATGATATCCCAAATAAACTATTAGATTCTATATTCAAAGAGCTATATACACCTTATGGATTAAGAACAATATCTAAGTATTCACCACATTATGATGGATTAATATATCCTAAGTATATGGCACATTTTATAAAAGCAAATTTAAGACTTACAGGAATAACTAGAGCATCTCAAAAGATAGCATACAATCTTGTTAAAGAACTTTTACAAGATGTTGGAAAGTATGTTAATGGTGGAACTAAAAAGATATATAGTGAAAAGGGTGTATCAATTGATGGTATGAGCTATGACATACTTACGAATGCTGAAATGGTGAGACTATATCATATGTTTATGTAAAATTAATTCTATTTTTATGTTTTTATAATGTATTTGTTTAGTAAATGAATTATATTTAAGATAAAAAATAAAAGTTGGTAATAAAATGATATGAAAAAATAATTTCTTGAGGTGATATATGAGATTAATTACAGTCATAATGTTAGCTATATGGATAATACTAATACTTTATTATTTAATAAAGATTTTTAAAACAAAAAATAGGTTAAAAAATATAAGTAAACAAGAAATTGAAACTTTAAAAGTTATTAAAGAAAAGTTAAAAGGAGTAAATATATTTAATAATATACTATCAGTAATTTTAGAATTTATATTTATTTTCTCTATATTATTATTTATTCACAATATAATTTTATGCATTATAGAACCAGATCTTGAAATAAGTGTATATTCTTATTATGTAGAATTTTTAAAAATATTTAATATTTCTTCTTTTTTTGCAATTGCTTCTTTTGGAATATATATTTTAAAAAATATTATAATAAAAATATATATAAAAATAAACAAAAAATTAGATGAAAATCAAAAGAAATTATTAGGTAAAATATATAGAGTTTCTATTATAGGTTTAATAATTTTATTTATATTTATTAATATTTATAGATTTGTGTGGGGAGCTATATTTACTGTTCCTTACACTTAGTTTATAGTTAAGGGGGAATAACTTTGGTAATACTTGGAATTGATCCAGGATTTGGAAGAATAGGCTATGGAATAATAAGTTTTAATAATAACCAGTATAAAGTAGTGGAATATGGATGTATTACCACACCAGAAAATAGTTACTTTCCTAAAAGACTTAATAAAATAGAAGAAGATTTAGAAAGTATATTACTAAGACATAGAAATATTGATGTTGCATCAATTGAAGATTTATATTTTAATACAAATACTACAACTGCTATTAAAGTTGCACAAGCAAGAGGTGTTATATTAAATACATTATCTAAACATAATATAGATATATATGAGTATACTCCAATTCAAGCAAAGCAAGCAATAGTTGGATATGGAAGAGCCAATAAGCACCAAGTAATGGAAATGCTAAAAAGATTTTTAAAACTTGAAAATATGCCAAAACTAGATGATACAGCTGATGCACTAGCACTTGCTATTTGTCATACACAATATAAGAGATATGTTGAGTTTGATGGAACAGATAAAAGTAAGAAAAAAACATACACTAAACTTGAACAAATATATATACAAGAATCACAAAAGGATAAAGAATTAGCAAAAAAAAGGGATTCTATGATAAAAAAAGCATTAGAAAAAGAAAAAATGCAAAGATCTATGAAAAGGTCATAAAGTAACATGTTAAATCAAAATTTCATAAAATACACTAACTGTAAAAACAGGAGGTGTATTTTTTATGGAACTAGGTCTAGCTTTAAGTGGTGGTGGAGTAAAAGGAGCAGCACATATTGGAGTTATAAAAGCTTTAGAGGAAGAAGGAATAAGAATAAGTTCTATATCTGGAACTAGTAGTGGTAGTATAGTTGCATCACTTTATGGATGTGGATATTCACCTAATGAAATATACTATATATTTAAAAAATACTGTAAATATATAACGGATTATGATAAATTAATTCCTTTTAAAATATTAGGTACATTATTTACGGGTAAAATAAGATTGAAATCAATTGCAAAAGGAAAAAATATTGAATATATAATACATAATATGTGCTATAGAAAGGGAAAGAGTGATATATGCGATATAAATATTCCATGTGCAATTCCAGCCGTAGATGTAGTGGATGGTAAGATAGTATATTTTTGTAATAAAAAAGTAGATGTGATCAGAAATACTACATATTATGATGATATACCAGAGTGTATATATGGAGGTAAGTTATCCAGTATAGTAAGAGCAAGTACTGCTTTTCCGGGTGCTTTTGAGCCAAAAAGAATAGGAAATCATTTACTTGTAGATGGTGGAACTAGAGTAAATAGTCCAGTCACTATACTAAAGAATATTAGAGACAATAGCGAAAAAATTATGGTTATATATTTTGAAAAAGTAGATAATAATAAAGAGCCATCTAATATAATTGATACAGCTGTTAAGTCTTTTGATATAATGGGTCATGAGATAAATGAATGGCAAATAAAGCAAGCAGATTATTTAGTTGATATAGAAAGTAGAAATGTCTCATTATTAGATATAACTAAAATAGATTATATGGTAAATTTAGGATATAAGACAATGAAAAATTATTTGTATTATAATAAAATAGCTAACTAAAAAGAGAATTATTTGCGTTTTTTCCTTTAAAAAGCTTGTAAAAATAAAGAAAAAAATATATAATGTATCTACATATTTTTAGAAGGAGGAGAAAAATGAGTAAAATATTATCAGACATCTCAAGAACTTTCAGTGAGTTTTTGCTATTACCAAATTTAACTACTGAAAAATGTATTCCTGAGAATGTATCACTAAAAACACCAATAGTAAAATTTAAGAAAAATGAAGAACCAAAGCTATGCGCAAATATTCCGATGGTTTCTGCAATAATGCAATCTGTTTCTGGTGAAGAAATGGGAGTTGCACTTGCAAGAGAAGGAGGAATTGCGTTTATCTTTGGTTCTCAATCTATTGAGTCACAAGCAAAGATGGTTGAAAATGTTAAAAAAAATAAAGCGGGATTTGTAATAAGTGATTCAAATGTTACTCCAGATGCTACATTAAGAGATGTAGTACAACTTGTTGAAAAAACAGGACATTCTACAGTTATGATTACAGATGATGGAACAGAACATGGAAAATTTTTGGGATTAGTAACAGATAAGGATTATAGACTTTCAAGGGATAATTTGGATGAAAAAATCAAAAACTTTATGACTGCAAAAGAAAATTTAGTTTATGCGGATGAAGGCATAACACTTAAAGAGGCAAATGATAAGATTTGGGAAAAGAAAATAAGTTGTCTACCTATATTGGATAAAGAAGGCAACTTAAAATTTTTAGTATTTAGAAAAGATTATGAGGATAGAAAAAATAATTCTAATTCATTACTTGATGATAAAAAAAGATATGTTGTAGGAGCTGGTATTAACACACGTGATTATGAGCAAAGAATACCCGCACTTGTAGATGCTGGAGTAGATATCTTATGTATTGATTCATCAGATGGATATTCAGTATGGCAAAAAAATACAATAGATTTTGTTAGGCAAAAATATGGCGATAATGTAAAAATTGGTGCAGGAAATGTTGTAGATGCACAAGGATTTAGATATTTAGCTGAAGCTGGTGCAGATTTTGTTAAAGTTGGCGTAGGTGGAGGCTCTATTTGTATTACACGTGAGACTAAAGGTATAGGAAGAGGACAAGCAAGTGCGTTAATTGATGTAGTTGCTGAAAGAGATAAATATTTTGAAGAGACAGGTGTATATATACCAGTATGTTCGGATGGTGGTATAGTGCATGATTATCATATAACATTAGCTCTTGCTTTAGGTGCAGATTTTGTTATGATGGGAAGATATTTTGCAAGATTTGATGAAAGTCCAACAAGAGTAGTAAAGAAAAACGGAAGTTTTTACAAAGAGTATTGGGGAGAAGGTTCTAATAGAGCAAGAAATTGGCAAAGATATGATATGGGTGGAAGTAAAACTAAACTTGCTTTTGAAGAAGGAGTTGATTCATATATTCCATATGCAGGAACTTTAAAAGAAAACTTAGCGATAACTTTAGAAAAAATAAAATCAACAATGTGCAACTGTGGTTCTATAACAATTAAAGAATTACATGAAAATGCAAGACTTACTCTTGTTTCAAGTGTAAGTATTCGTGAAGGTGGAGCACATGATGTTATAACTAAAGATATTGAATAAGGAGTATATTATGGAAAAAGAAGAGATTTTAATAATAGATTTTGGTGGACAGTATAATCAATTAATTGCAAGACGAGTACGTGAAAAAAATGTTTTTTGTGAGGTTGTACCACATACTGTATCAATTGAGAAAATAAAGGAGAAAGATCCAAAAGGAATAATATTTACAGGAGGACCATCAAGTATATATGCAAGTGATGCACCCAAATGTGATGAAAGAGTATTTGAGCTTGGTGTGCCTATTCTTGGAATTTGTTATGGAATGCAATTTATGGCATACACACTTGGAGGAGATGTAAAAAGAGCGGATAAAAGAGAATATGGACAAATGGAGGTAAAATTAAATAACAAATCAAAATTATTTAAAGGATTTGAAGATACTAATATTTGTCTTATGAGTCATACAGATTATGTAGATATCTTACCAGAAGGATTTAAAAATATTGCTAGTAGTAATACTTGTAAAATAGCTGCAATGGAAAATGTGGAGAAAGATTTTTATGGAGTACAGTTTCATCCAGAGGTAAATCATACTATAGATGGAGATAAAATAATTGAAAATTTTGTAATTGACATCTGTGGTTGTAAAGCTTTATGGAAAATGGATTATTTTACAATTAATACTATTGAAAAATTAAAAGAAAAAATAAAAGATAAGAAGGCTTTATGTGCTTTATCTGGTGGAGTGGATTCATCTGTAGCAGCAGTACTTTTATCTAAAGCAATAGGAAATAATTTAACTTGTATATTTGTAGATCATGGACTGCTTAGGAAAAATGAAGTAGAAGAAGTGGAAAAAATATTTACAGAAAAATTCGATGTAAATTTTGTAAAAGTAGATGCTCGTGAAAGATTTTTAAAAAAACTTAAAGGTGTAACTTCTCCTGAGAAAAAAAGAAAAATAATAGGAGAGGAATTTATAAGAGTATTTGAAGAAGAAGCAAAGAAAATAGGAAAAGTAGATTATCTTGTTCAAGGCACAATATATCCTGATGTAATTGAAAGTGGACTTGGAAAAAGTTCAGTAATAAAGAGCCATCATAATGTTGGAGGACTTCCAGAACATGTAGACTTTAAAGAAATAGTAGAACCATTAAGAGACCTATTTAAAGATGAAGTAAGAAAAGTTGGAAAAGAGGTTGGGCTTCCAGATTATTTGGTTAATAGACAGCCATTCCCAGGACCTGGACTTGCTATTAGAATAATAGGAGATAAAAAAAAAAAAAAATTGGATATTTTAAAAGATGCGGATTATATATTTAGAGATGAAATTAGTAAAAGTAATTTAGATAAAGAATTAAGCCAATATTTTGCTGTTTTAACTGATACACGTTCTGTAGGAGTTATGGGAGATGAGAGAACATATGATTATATGGTAGCATTAAGAGCAGTTATAACAGATGACTTTATGACAGCTAAATTTGCTCAAATCCCATATGATGTATTAGATAGAGTATCTAAAAGAATTGTTAATGAAGTTGAGCATGTAAATAGAATAGTTTATGATATAACTTCTAAACCACCAGCAACAATTGAGTGGGAGTAGATTATAAAAAGTGAACATATAAAATTATGTTCACTTTTTACATTTTATATAAATTTAAGTTATTTATTTTCCTATAAACATAAGAACTATAATATATCCATAAGTATCACTTTCTTCAAGTCCTATACCTATATAATTAAATGAATTAGAAAGTATATTTTGGCTATGTTCTGATGAGTTCATAAATGAGTTTATAGCATCATCAATACTATTATTTCCTGCTATATTTTCACCTGCTGCTTTGTAAGTTACACCTGCATTTTGCATCATTTCAAATGGTGTACCATATGTAGGAGATGTATGTGAAAAATAGTTATTATTTACCATATCTTCTGCTTTTGTTTGAGCGGTTGCAGTAAGAAGTGAGTCTAGAGTAAATAGTGGTAGTCCATTTTCTTGTCTTATTTCATTTAGTCTATTTAATATATATTGTATATTAGCATTAGGATCTGTGGTACTTTGTGTAGTATTTTCTTGTTGTGTATTATTTTCTGCATTATTAGTATTAGAGTCTTCTAAGTTACATTCTATTAAGTCTTCTCTAATCATTCCAACTAGATTATCTTGAGTAATTACTAGAAGGAAGTTATCTATAGCACCTATTACATATACTTGATCTCCTGCATTTAGTTTTCCATATATTCTAAAAGATGTTGAAGGGCCACCTCTAACTATAGTATTGTCTCCTTTTACTGTTGCATGAAATGGAGAATAATCTGTATATGTGAGGGCATTTATATTTTCTCCTGTTACTTTTGCATATTCTTTAGATATAACACCCACTTCGTTATTTTCAAGTTGTACAATATAAAAATTATCTATGGATCCTACGAGTTTTATTTTAGTATTAGGATCTAGAGTCCTTACAAAAGATGAATAATCTGTATTCGGTTTATTTCTAAGATTAACATTTGCTGTAGTTACACCATATTCAGGAGAAAAATGAGTAATTGTTGCAGCAAATATAGTAGAAAATAAAATAATAAACATTATAGCAATTATTACTATAATAATACTTCTTGTATTTTTCATTTTTTTCACCTCACTAGTATTATTACCAATTTTTTCCTACATATTATAAAAATTAGTATATTTTTCCAATTTTTTAAAAGAATATTTATGAGGTGTAATAAATATGCAAAAAGGATTTTGGGTAAGTAAGAATAAGATTACAAATATATATCCATATTTATCTAAAAATATGGAATGTGATGTAATAATAGTTGGAGGAGGAATATGTGGAGCGATAACATCGTATTTTCTGGCAAAAGATGGATTTAAAGTCGCTATAATAGAAAAGAATATTATAGGATACAAAAATACAAGTCTTTCATCTGCTTGCATAACAGATTTTATTGATGATTTATACATAAAAAATGGTAAAGATATTAATGATAATATAAGAAGAAAAATATCTGATATGAAAAAAAGAGCAAATGCATTATTAGATGAAATATTAGTAGATATTCAAAAACAAGATTATCTAAAAAAAACAGATTATACTTTATTGAATAATAAAATGTTTCAAAAAGGATTATTTAAGAGTGAAACAAATATTAGAACAGAATTAGGTGAAAAAGCCGAGCTATTAGAAGATATAGATTATATGAATATACACTGTGCTGTAAATATAAAGGGCGGAAGTAGAATGATTGATGCATATGATTTTACATCTAGAATTTTTGAGTATATATCATCTTTTCCGAATGTATATATTTTTGAAAATACAAAACTAAAAAATATTAATGCAAATTATGACTATGTAGAAATATCAACTCAAAATGATTTTAAAATAAAAGCATCGTCATTAATACTTACTACAGGAATAGACAATTTTGCTTTATCTAAGCTACCAAATGTAGAAATATATAGAAGGTTTAGCATTGTTACTAATACTAATTTAAATAAGAGAATTTGTGCAAAAATTCTAAATGATATACCAATATATATAAGAAATGATGAAAGAGGAAATATGATAGTATCAGGAATAGATACTAAATATATAGCTAAAATGGAGAATGAAAAATATATTGATATGTTAAAAAAAGACAATTCTAGAAGATTAATTTCTGTTGTAAGTAAACTGTTCCCAAAAATAGAAATATCACAAGAAATAGGTATGTATAGTGGTAATATATATGTAACAAAAGATAACATGCCAATAATAGGTGAGATTGAGGATATACCTAATATATATGTGAATTTAGGAGTTGGCAGTTCTTCTATATCTCAGATGCTAATAGGTGCAGATATATTAAAAGATGCGATTAAAGGATATTATAAAAAAGAAATGAATTTATTTAAAATTACAAGATAAAATGGTTTGTGGAAATTTGTTGTAATTGGTAAAAAAAACTTTAATTTTGGCTAGTCCTGTGATATAATACCAGCAGGAAGGAAGATGGTATATGATGAACAAGCTTAGGGTAGTTTATGGTAAGTCGAAAGATGCAATGTATATATCACAAGAGGATACAGTAAAAATATTCAATGATGCATTTTTAAAGGCTCAAATACCAGTAGTAAAATCTGAAAATACTAATTTAGTTGAAATGATGTTTGCTCATCCACTTACTGATGGATACGAAAGTACAGGAGAAATTTTTGAGGTAAATCTTACTGAAGAAGTTGATACACGTTATTTAGTAAAGGAATTAAACAGATCTCTTCCAGCAGGCTTTATAGTAATGTCTGCAGAATATGTATCACCTAATGAGGAGAGTATAAATCTAAGAGTGTATGCAGCAGAATATGTAATTAGTTTAGATTATACAGATAAATTTAAAGATAAGTCTTTAAGAGAAAAAGATGAAATAAGATCTTATTACAGAAAAAAGATGGAAATGTATCTTTCTCAGTCACAAATATTAGTTATAAAAAAGAGCTATGATAGAATGGAAAGATTAAATATAAAACCACAAATTGAAAAATATAGTTTTAATATAGATGATAGTGTAGATATAGTAGTATCTGCAGGGGCTAGATCTAATATATCACCAGCTATTCTTATGGATGGGTATATGGAGTATATAAATGAAAAAGTACCATATGATGTAAAACGTGTTAAGATACTATACAATTAATAAATAGTGGCAATAATTCTGTAACATAAAAGTAATGTTTTATTGTAAACAAATAGTTGACATTGAATTTTTAATATGCGATAATTAAGGTAACATTCAAGGAAGGCGGTGTAGACTATGCAAATTACAGATGTAAGAGTTAGAAAAGTAAATTCTCAAAACAGAATGAAAGCTATTGCATCAATAACAATTGATGATGTATTTGTAATTCATGACATCAAGGTTATTGAAAGCGATAAAGGTTTATTTATTGCTATGCCTAGCAGAAAAACTCCAAATGGAGAGTTTAAGGATATTGCTCATCCTATCAATACTGAGACTAGAGAAATGTTACAAAAATTAATTATTGATAAATATAATGAGGCTGAGTAATAAGTTAGATAAATTATATTGAAATTTTAGAGGGTTTAGGCCCTCTTTTTATAATATAGGAGATGAGAAAATGACTAATGAGTATGTAAAAGATATAGTAAAAAAGATACCTTATGAGCCTGGAATATATATGATGAAAGATGAAAAAGGCCAGATAATTTATGTTGGAAAAGCCATATCTTTAAGAAAAAGAGTAAGACAATATTTTCAGAAAAATAATAAGACAGCAAGAATAGAAAAAATGGCCTCATTAGTTAGAGATATAGATTATATAGTGGTAAGAAATGAAGTTGAAGCTCTAAATCTTGAATGTAACTATATAAAAAAATTATCTCCTAAATTTAATGTAATGCTTAAAGACGATAAGACTTATCCATATATAAAGGTAACTATAAAAGATAAATATCCGTTAATTTATGTAACGAGAAGAAGACTAAATGATAAAGCTTTATATTTTGGACCTTATACAAACGTTTCGGCAATGCGTGATGCTTTACATACTATAAAAGAGATTTTTCCTGTAAAAAGATGCAAATATAATCTAGATAAAACTAAAGTAAAAAATGCTTGTTTATATTATCATATCGGAAGATGCTTAGGTCCTTGTATAAATGAAGTAAGTCTTAAGGCGTATAAGGATATGATAGAACAAGTTGTATTGTTTTTAGAGGGAAAGACATCGGATGTAAAAAAAATGATACAAAATCAGATAGATGAGTGTATAGAAAAATTAGAATTCGAAAAAGCTGCTGTATTAAAACAGAGATTAGATAATATAGAAAAATTTAGCCAAAAGCAAAGTGTATCTAATTTAAATGAGACTAGTACAGATATTTGGGGATATGTATTTTTAGAAGAGACTTTATACATTCAAATATTTAAGATTCGAGATTATAAAATTGTACTTAATGATAATGTAAAGATAACCGAAGTATCTCAAGATGAAATAGAAGAATCTTTAGTACAAATAGTATCAAATTATTATACAGATAATAAGGACATGCCTAAAAAGGTATACATAGAGTTAGATAATGAAAATATAGAGTTAATAAATAAGCTTTTTGATAATAGACAAATAAAGATACAAGTTATCTGTCCAAAGCGTGGAGAAAAATTAAATCTTGTTAAAATGGTAGAAAACAATATTCATATTAATATTGAAGATAATAAGAATAATGTTGTAAGTGATTTAGCAGCTCTATTAGATTTTAAAGAGGGAATCGATTCGATTGAGTGTTATGATATATCTAATTTAAGAAATGAATATATTGTAGGTTGTATGATAAGGTTTGAAAATGGTAAACTAAATAAAAGTATGTATAGAAAGTTTAAGATTAGGAGTACGCTAACTCAAGATGATCCACTATGTATGTATGAGGTACTTCAAAGAAGGTTAAAACATGCGCAAGATTGGCCACTTCCAGATGTAATATTAATAGATGGTGGAAAAACTCAACTTAATATGGTAAAAAAGGCAATGAAAGAGTCAGGAGAACATACAAATATTTATGGTATGGTTAAAAATGATAAGCATAGAACACGTGGATTGATAGACGAAAATGGTAATGAAATTGATTTATCTAAAGATAAAAAAGTTTTAAACTTTTTAACCTTCTTACAAGATGAAGTTCATAGATTTGTAATAACTTATCATAGAAGCTTAAGAGATAGTGTAAAACTTAAAGATGGAACTGTATATAAAAATGTAAAAAGGAAAAAATAGGTGAGATAGTATGAAGGTAATAACTATAAAACAACCTTGGGCAACTTTAATTGTAGAGGGACATAAGAGATTTGAGTTTAGAAGTTGGAAAACAAGTTATAGAGGAGATATACTTATTCATGCTGGAAAAGGAATAGATAAAGAGGCAATGATAAGACTTAAAAAGTACTTACCAGAAGAGATACCTCTTGGGAAAATTATAGGAAAAGCGACTCTTACAGATTGTATACCAATGAGTAAAGAGTTTGCAGATATGCTGTCAAAAGAAAATGATGATATTTATACAACTCATTCTTTTTCTAGAAACTATGGATTTAAGCTTGAAAATGTTCAAAAACTAGATAATCCAATTGAGATTAAAGGACAACTTGGACTTTGGAATTATGAAAAAAAAATATAAAGATGAATAATTTTCATCTTTATTTTTTTATATATTTTTCTATTTCATTTTTCCAAATATTTGTTAAAGTATCTAATGAATACTTTGCATTTGCAGGACTAGATGATGGAAGACAAATAACAGGAACATTTATTTTATCTTTATAGTATTTTAAAAATATTTTATATGAAGTATTACCATTACAAAATATTGCTTTTATGTTACTGTTTAAAATAATTGTACTAATATCATTAATAGTTGCATTTTTAATACTTGAATCACTTGATGCATTTATTTGACAACTTTTTATTGTATCCCAAAGTGCTATTTTATGTTTAAGCAAGAAATCTATTTTTTTATCTGTATTATTTTGTATTTTTTCATTAAATATATTTCCTAATATTTTCCAAAATCTATTTTGTGGATGCCCGTAGTAAAAGTTAATTTCTCTAGACTTTACCGATGGAAAGCTTCCGAGTATTAAAATTTTACTTTCTTTATTATATATTGGATTAAATGGATGTGTTACTATCATTATTAAAACTCCTTTTAATATATTTTATCATATAAATCAATATGTAAAATATATTGAGGAAAGTTTTTATATATGATAATATTAAATTGAATAGTAGGAGGTAATAATATGAAAGAGATAGAAGAAGAAATGAATGGATTTAAAGATATGAGAATAGTAGATAATTTTTATCAAACATCTAGTTTTTTTCCTATGCCTACAACAGAAATAGGAACATTAAATGAGGAAGGAAAAACAAATTTAGGATCATATTCTTTGTGTTTTCCATACTACATAGCAGGAAAAGATTATTATGCTATGTTACTTTGCTGTAGAAACAGTTCTAATACATGCAAAAATATTTTGAGGACAGGTAAATGTTCAATTAATTTTATAACACATGATAGAAAATTCTTTAAAGAGGCTGTAAGACTTGGTTATCCAGGTGAGACAACAGATGAGAAAATGAAGGATTGCTTATTTACTTTAGTTGATGGTAAAAGAGCAAGAGAAAATCCAAACGAGAAGTTTCCAAAGATTGTAAAAGAGGCCTATCAAGTATTTGAATGTACATGGGTAAGAGAATTAGATAATGCTCAAGATGATAAAGTACAAGATGAATATTTACCACCTTATCATAATTTTAATGGTATAACAAGTCAATATGGTGCTCACTTTATATTAAAAATAGATAATATTTTAATGAAGAAAAAATATTATAATACAATAATAAACGGAGTAACAGCATCTGGCTTTCCACAAATACCTGTAGATTATGGATATAGAGATAATAAAAACTTCTGGTATACAAAATTTAGAAGACCCATTGCAGAGCCAATACCTGCAAGCAAAGGAATAAGTCTGGATACAGTAAAATATGCTGCATCAAGACTTGATCCAGATGTTAAATTTACAGATGAAGCATGTAAAAAATTAATAAAAGTTCCAAGAGTATTTTTAAATACAGTATTAAAAGGATGTGTAGCATGGGCAAAAGAAAATAATGTATCATTAATTACTGAAAAAGAAATGGATATAATAAATGATAAAAGAAATAAAGAGAAGCAAGGAAAGTGATATTTTTATTACAAAAATATTACTAAAAAAAGTATACTAAAACATACAATTTAGTTGATAATTCAAACAAAATGTAGTAAAATAGGCTTGAAAGGTGATTTTATGATAGGAATTACAAAAAGTGAATTTGAAAACTCCTTATTAAGACAAGATGTTGTAGAATATTACCTTAATATGTCTAAAGATGAGATAGAGTATAAATTTGGAATAGTAATATCTGATATGGTTGGATTCAATCAAAACAATCCACATGAGTGCTATGATTTATTTGAGCATACACTAAGAACTGTAAAAGATATTCCTACAGGTGAGCTTTCAAATCAAGAAATTAAATTATTAAAAATTGCAGCTTTTTTACATGATATAGGAAAACCTGTTGTTGCACAAGATATGTTTGGAAAAACAACTTACTTTGGAAGTGAAATAGAGTCATCTAAGATGGCAAAATCTTTTTTAGAGGAATTAGGATATTCAAATGAAGAAATACAAAGAATATGTTTTTATATATTACATCTAGAGGATTTTATATATTATAAAGATGAATTACCATATTATTATGACCATCATGCTTTTATAAAGAAGATTTCTCCGCAAACGATTGCTGAGCAAATGCTAGAAAACGAATATAATTTTATTTCAATAGGATTAGACAATTTGCAAATTAAAGCTGTATGTTATGCTTTAGTTAGAAATGAAGAATGGCCACTTTTTGAGGATGAAAAGGGAGATGAAGTAAAAGTAGCACCTGTTGATATGCAGGATATAAAATGTAGATTGGTAGATATAAAAAATGAATATACACCTACATTAAAAGATTATAAAATGCTTGTAAAACTTAGCATAGCAAATTATAAAGCTCAGGCAAAAAGATCATATCAAAGGGGAAAACTTATAGCTACACGTGCTGAGAAGGTTAGAGTTGCAGCAATAATAGAAGGAGTTTTACCAGAAGCGTATAAAGTATTTCAAGATGTTATGGATAAATATCAAATGGATGGAGCACTAACTCAAGAACTAATTGATGCAACAAATGAATATAATGAGCTTATGGCTATGAATCAAATAGAACAAATGAGAGAAGAAAATGCTAAGAATTTAATGAATAAATTTAATGATATGAAGATAAGGTTAACTATGAAATCTTAGGAGGAATTATGGGAGAAGAATATTACAACTTGCCTATGGTGAGAGAAAACTTTGTGTCAAGAAATATAAAGAAACTATTTCAAGGTTTTTTTAATATAAAAAGAAAGAAAAGAGATCAAAAAAGGGCACAGATTTTAGCACAAAGAGCAAAACAAAATAATAAATTTAATACATCAGTAAATGTTAGTGGAGTTCATCAAAGAGTAGATATTTATGAGTTTCAAAGCATGTACAGAAGAGGAGAAATATCTATTGAGAACATGAATGAGGATCAAAAGTATGCTTTAATAAAATTGTTCGAAATTCAAAATGCAAGATTAAAAGAGAGTATACAAGAGCATAAAAAAAATACTGAGGCATATAATATGGAAGTTCAAAGGTTAAAAAAAGAATTAGATATAATAGGATAAAGGTAGAATTTTTCTACTTTTTTCTTATATTTATATGGTATAATATAATTATTTAGGAGATGATATTATGAACGAAACAATCGAAAACATAATTACTAGAAGAAGTATAAGATCATATGATAAAAATAGAAAAGTAGAAAAGGAAAAACTAGATAAAATATTAGAAGCTGGCACATATGCTGCATGTGGAATGGGAGCACAGTCTCCTTTAATAGTAGTAGTTCAAGATGATAAAACAAGAGAAAAATTAAGAAAAATGAATCTTAAAGCTATGGGGAAAACAGGTAATGAAGATATAGATCCTTTCTATGGTGCACCAACTATAGTAATAGTTCTTGCAGATAAAAGTATAATGACATATAAAGAAGACGGAAGCTTAGTTATAGGAAATATGATGATTGCTGCACATAGCTTAGAAATTGATTCATGTTGGATACATAGAGCATACGAAGAATTTGAAAGTGATGAGGGAAAAGAATTATTAAAAATGTGGGGAATAGATGAAGATAAATATGTTGGAGTAGGACATTGCATATTGGGTTATAGAGACGGGGAATATCCAAATCCTAAATCTAGAAAACAAGATTATATAAGATATGTATAAAATAAAGACTCATTTTATAATGAGTCTTTATTTTCTCTATAATTTTGACAAGCTGTAATAAATGAATTAAAAAGATGTTGGTCATTTTCATCATAATTTTTTTCTGGATGCCATTGAACACCTATATTAAAAGCCGAGTTTTTCTTTTCTATAGCTTCAATTACATTATTACATTTTCCACATACTTCATAATCTCCACTATTTGGAACTGTATAATTATGAAGACTATTTACATTTATATTATCCTTTTTTATTATATTAAATAATACAGAATCTTTGGATATGTTAACATTATGAACATAATTAAGATTAGGCTCTTTATGATTTTCTACTTTTATATTTTTATTGTTATTATTATAATTACACATAAGTTGCATTCCCATACAGATTCCAAGAAGTGGAATATTTAGCTCATTTGCTTTTGAACATATATAGTAATCATAAAAATATATTTTATCTCCACCTGGCATTAGTATTCCATCACAAAGTGATATTTGTTTGTCTAATATTTCTTTATCTTTATCTGTTAAAGGAGCTTCATTGTTATTATAATAATTTATATTTTGTGTAGGTAGTATTAATAAAGGAATTCCACCAGATCTTATTACAGAATTTCTTACATTATCCAATATGCACATAACATATCTACCATTATCTGTCATATATGGTCTTGCTACAACACCGATAATAGGTCTCATAAAAATCACCATAAATATTATACCACAATATGACAAATTTTAACAGTAGTCATCATTAAAATACATTCCTTGATATAGGTTATTTTCTTTTAGTATTTTTTCTATTCCATTAAGAACGAGTTTTTTATGAGCATTCCATTTTGGAGCTATAAGTAAATCTTTTGGAGCATCACCACTAATTCTATGAATTATTATGTTTGGATTTATGTGAGTTATGATATATGTAAGAGAATTTAGATAATATTCTAGAGAGATTGGCTTATAGTTATTATTTAAATAAAGACCTTCTAATTTAGTATTAGATATTATATAGGTGGAATGAATTTTTATTCCTTGAATATTATGTTTATTTAAAAAAGAAATTGTATTTTTTAAGTCTTCAAATGTTTCATTTGGAAGACCTACCATTATATGGGCTATAACATCAATATTATATTTATTTAAAAGACTTACAGCTTTTGTAAAATCTTGAGATGTATAACATCTATTGATTAGATTTCCTGTATTATCATTTGAAGTTTGTAATCCTAGCTCTACACAAACATAGTATTTCTTAGCATATTCGGATAATAATATAAGTATATCTTCATTTATACAATCTGGTCTTGTTGCGATTTGTAATCCGACAATTTTATTACTTACAAAAGCTAAATCATATTTTTTCTTTAAATTTTCTATTGAATCATATGTATTTGTGAAGTTTTGAAAATAGGCTATAAATTTATTTGCTCTTTTTCCTCTATAACTTTCTAAGTGATTTTTTACTTGAGCACTAATATCTATTTTTTTTAAATGTTCTCCAGAACCTCTTTCACCACAAAATATACATCCCCCATATCCTTTTTTACCATCACGATTTGGGCATGTAAATCCTCCATCAATACATATTTTTAATGTTCTTCCACCAAATTTATTTTTTAAGTATGTGTTTAAATGATTATATCTTTCTTTCTCCATAATGAAATAAGTATATCAAAAATTTACATAAAAAACAATATTAAAAATAAAGTATAATAATTTAAATAATGCAGATAATATTTTCAGGAGATGAGAAATATGAGAAAAGGTGATGATAGAATAAAATGTAATGTAGCAAAATGTGTACATAATTGTATAGATGATTCAACTTGTAGATTAAATTCTATAAAAGTATGTGAATGTATGAATGATGAAAAAAGTCAAAAAAGAGAGGACCAAACAGCTTGTGGTTCATATGAGTATTCTGGTAATTTAAATCAAGCAGAAATACTTGGTGGAAATTAAAAAACTCACTTCATTTGAAGTGAGTTTTTGTTTTATTTATCATATATTATATCATATATATAATAAGTCTTGTTCTCAACAGGAGATATCATAGTTACTGGAACAGAATATTTTACTTTTTCTATTACCAAATCATAAAGTACATATTTGCTTTTATATTTTAAATATTTATTTTCAAATATTTCTTTATATACTTCGTCTATTGATACAGTGCCGTTTAACATCCAATCCTTAACAATTGCGTTGACTGGAATAAATTCTTCTACATATTTTAATATTGGTTTTAATCCATCTATTATTCTTTTTTCAAAAGAATAATCGGAAAAAAGTACTTTTAAACCGTCCTCTTTTATCTACATCAAAATTAATTTGACGTAAATCTGAATTCGAATTTACTTTTCTTGCAAGATAAATTAATTCATCATCTTTATTTAATTGATAGATTTCCAATCCATCCTCTTTTTGATTTGAACAAAATAACATAATTAACTCCTAACCGACACATACTGATGTGTCTTACAAAATTTTTTATTTTATATGCAAATATTATAACATGTTTTTAAAATTATGTAAAGAGATATAATTATTTATATTTGAATTAAAGTAATACTAAAAAATTCTAGTTGCATAACTTTAAGATTAGTAATATAATAATATAAATGAAGGAGTAATTAATATGTCAAATTTAAAAGTTGAAGAATTTAAAAAGAATATAAAAGGGAAAAAAGTATCTGTAATAGGTATGGGAATAAGTAATATTCCTGCTATAAGATATTTAAATAAATTAGGAGCAAATGTAATAGGAAGAGATAAAAATCACGATATACCTAAAGAACTTTTGGATCTAGATAATATTGAATATGTTTTAGGAGAAAATTATTTGGAAGGACTTGAAGATTCAGATTATATATTGAGATCACCTGGGGTAAGACCATTCACACCAGAGATTCAAAAAGCCGTGCAAATGGGTGTTAAGCTTACATCTGAGATGGAACTATTTATACACTTAACTGATGCTACAGTAATTGCAATAACTGGTTCTGATGGAAAAACGACAACTACTACACTTACTTCATTATTTTTAAAAGAGTCAGGCAAAAGAGTATATGTGGGAGGAAATATAGGAACACCTCTTTTAGATAAGGTAGAAGAAATTACAAAAGATGATTATGTGGTTCTTGAGCTAAGTAGTTTTCAGCTTATGACTATGGATGAAAAAATTGATAGAGCTGCTATAACTAATATTTCACCTAATCATTTAGATTATCATAGAAGTTATGAAGAATACATACAGGCTAAGACTAATATATTTAATGGTCAGGACTCTTCAGGGATTTTGGTATTAAATGAGGATAATGAGCTAACTAGAAATTTTGCATCAAGAGCAAAAGGAAAAGTTAGAATGTTTAGTATAGAAAAAGAAACAAAATGTGGTGTATATTATAAAGATGGCCAAATATTTTCTACAGTAGAAGGAAAAAAAGAAAAAATAATGGATGCTAAAGACATTAAACTTGTTGGAATGCATAATGTGGCTAATGTATGTACTGCAGCATCATTAGTAATAGATATTACGGGTAAAGAAGCAATAAAAAGTGTCGCTATGGCTTTTGGTGGTGTTGAACATAGAATGGAGCTTGTAAGAGAATTTAATGGAGTTAAGTGGTATAATGATTCGATTGCTAGTAGCCCAACACGTACTATTGCAGGACTAAAATCATTTAATCAAAAGATTATTCTTATTGCTGGTGGGTATGATAAGCATATACCATATGACGTTATGGGACCATATTTAATGGATAAGGTAAAACTTTTAATATTGGTTGGAACTACTTCTGAAAAAATTAAAAAGGCAGCAGAAGACGAGGCAAAAAAGCGTGATGAAAAAACAATGCCAATGGCACAGTTTGAAAATTTAAAAGATGCTGTTGAATATGCAAAAAGTAACTCCAAACCTGGAGATATTGTGGCAATGTCTCCTGCTAGTGCTTCTTTTGATTTATATAAAAATTTTGAAGAAAGAGGAAATTATTTTAAAGAGCTAGTAAATAGTTTTAAATAATAAATTAAATTACTTTATACGAAAGTATAGAGTAATTTTTCTTTTTATGATATATTAATTTT
>CALXBV010000002.1 GCA_944386635.1 uncultured Clostridia bacterium | reverse complement strand
TATGTTTTAAATAATCAGTTATATTAGATTTTTCAACATTGTTATTTGCTACTATGTTACTTTCACCTATTTTTTCATTAGTACTCTTATCAAATATTTCAACTTTTCCAACAACTTGATTTATTTCTATTGGACTACTTAATCCTTCATTATATGTAACTACTTGCTCTGTTTCTATATTTTGACCTTTATTTAATAATGAATATACATCATTTTCTATTCTAGTTTCTAATTTATCATTTACATTTTTACTTACTGATATCTCATCTAAAATAGTATTAGATGAGCAAATCTTTTTAGTCTCATATGTAGAAAATCCATAATCAAGTAATGTCTTTGTCTCCTCTGTTCTTATATCTGATGTAGGCGCCTTCATAACTACACTAATAAATGTAGTATCACCTCTTGTCGCAGTAGCCACTAAATTATACAAAGCTTGTGATGTGTATCCTGTCTTTAATCCTGTTGCTCCATCATAATATCTTATTAATTTATTTGTACTACTTAAGCCAAATTCTCCATTTCTTAAAGTATCCATCCAAATTGATGTATAATTTAAAATATTAGGATGTTTAGTAATCAATTCTCTTGCCATTATTGCTATGTCTTTTGCACTTGTATAATGTCCATCTTCATCTATTCCATGTGAATTCATAAAATGTGTATTTTCCATTCCAAGTTCTTCAGCTTTTGCATTCATCATATTTACAAAGTTTTCCTCACTTCCGCCAATTAATTCTGCCATTGCAACAGTAACATCATTTGCAGAAACTACACATATAGCTTTTAATGCATCATCTATTGTTATTTGTTCTCCTTCTTCAAACCAAATTTGTGAGCCTCCCATCTCAGATGCTTTTTTACTACAAGTTACCATATCATCATATGCTAATACCCCTGCATCTATTTGTTCCATTATTAATAGTAATGTCATAACTTTAGTAACTGATGCAGGTAACATATGATCATTTTCATTATTTGCATATAATATTTTTCCTGTAGTAGGCTCCATTAAAACTTGTGAATGAGACTCAAAAGTAAATGACGGGTTTGCTACAGTAGAAATACTACTTTCAACACCTCCATTTTTTACTTTATATAAATATCCTGCTCCTAATATATAATTACAATTTATTATACTTATTAACAACATACAAAATATTATCTTAGAAAACTTATTCACATATTCCACCTCAATACATTTTATTACTAAATACAGTAAAATATTATTAATTTAAAATAAATTAAATAATATTATAAAAGTGTACTTTTATCAATAATATAATAAATTATAATTAATATGTATTAATCGGACTCTACATCATTAAATATACTATCCGAAAAAAATTCGGATAATGTTAAATTAAATACTTCACATATATGGAGTAATGTATCTAATTTTAATAATTTAGTTTTTCCATTAAGAAACGTAGTAATAGTTGAACATGGTATACCTGACTCTTTACAAATATACCATATATTTACATCATGCTCTTTTAATAAATTATTTATTTTAAGTCTTATAGCATCTGATAATTGCATTACTACGCTCCTTTCAAAATTAGTATAACAAATTTTATTGCTTTACTACTTGGGCGAATTGAAGTGATATGTATTTTACTTCAATTTACCCAAGTAGTTTTTTAAAATCTATGCTATAATTATAAGTAGACATAAAGGGAAAAATGAAGGAGGATATTATATGTATGGAAAAATAGATGATATTTTGAAAAAAAAATATGATGAAGTTGTGGTTCCGCCAGATATATTTGATTTTGAAAATCTACTAAAAAATTTCGATAATAAACATAAGAAAAAAATAAAAAATAAAAAGAAATAAATTATTTATTATATTATTCATACTTTTTATTTTTAATAATTAAAAATATTAGTTAATTTTACTAGTTAATGAAATAATTAGTCTGATTAAATATTTTTCTGATAAAACAGATATAAAAATATAATTTTTAATAAAATAATTAAATTGAAATAAAAAAATTGGAAATTAATATTTCCAATTAGATAATTAATGTTTATGTATTTTAATATATTAAATAATAAATTACAATAAAACTATATATAATTTACATTATTTTTAACTTTTTAAAATATACTTTGTAGCAACTGATATAACCTCTTCAAGTTCACCATTTTTCTTAAATCTATGATCCGCTCCATTAACCTTGTAAATTTTAACGTTATTTTTAAACATTTCTTGAAATCTTAATGAATCATCAATAGGAGCTATATTATCTTCTGTCCCATGTATTATTAAAATATCATTGCTTTTATTGTATATCTTAAAAATATTATTCCTTACCAATTCTTGATAATATTCTTTTGTAATTATGATTTTACGTTCAAATCCAAGTATACACTTTCCATCTTTTAAAAACTCTCCTAAGCTAATTTTTAAAATACTTCTTTCAAAAATACTTTTCATATCTAAGGCTGGGCACCTTAAAATAACTGATTTATATAATTTCTCACCCCTGTTTATCTTTAATAACAAAGCGTATGCTCCAAAACTTGTTGCAAAAAATCCAATCTCTATGTTTTTGAATTTTTCTTCTATATATTTTTCAACGTCATTTATATCGTTTATACAATTTTCCAATCTAAAATCATATCCGCTTGTATTGCTATCCCCATGCCCTGGAAAATCAAAAGCAATTACACCGATATTATTACAAGTTAATGAATTAGCTAAAGAAATTATAGTTGAGCTTTTTTTGTCTCCACCAAAGCCATGACACGCTATTATAATCTTTTTTATATTATTACTATTTGGAATATATAAGTCACAAGAAATTTTATAACTACTTTTGGATGAGTTTATATTTAACCCTTTTTTTATCATATTTATTCTCCTTTTTATTATTTATTTAATTATAATATATATCATTAAATTCGACTATATATTTAACAATTAATATACATTTTTTTATGCTATTTAACATATTAATATTATAAAGGAGGTAACTATGAACCCATTTGATTTTTGTAGTCCAATAACAAATCAAAGATATTATAATTGGAAAAATATTTATCCAGTACCATATGATAAAAATACTACTAGTCCATACACAAAAGCTAGAGTAATACTTATGAATGGATGTGAAACAGAACAAATTTTCTTCTTACATCAATTTAGTAGAAACTGCTCAGATAATGATTTAAGAAGAGAAATTGCAAAATTAAGAAGAATTGAACAGCAGCAACAAAAACTAGTGCAATGTTTAAAACCTATTAATGAAAATATTTTAGAAGAGACAATTATATATGAACTACTTGCCGTAGATTTGACTGCTAGACTTGCAAAATGCGAACCAGATGTATATGTAAAACAAGCATTAGATTTCGCATTGCTAGAAGATTTTGATCATTTGTACAGATACTCAAATCTTATGAAACTTGAATACGGTAAAAACGCTGAATACTTAGTAGGAAGATATACTGAGATTATGCCAGCAAGGCCCACTATTGCACACCATAGACATCCAGTTGATACAATAAGACGTGCAACAAATTCAGAAGCATCAACTATAACTAAATTACATTGCAACATTATAACTGCTGCAGAACAGCAAACTATGAATTTTTATATGAATGTATGCAATTTATATCCATCAGATTTAGGAAGAAGACTTTATCAAGAAATAGGAATGGTTGAAGAAGATCACGTTACTCATTATGGAAGCTTATTAAATACTAACATGACATTTTTGGAAAATCTAGTAATGCATATGTATACTGCATGTTACTTATATTATTCTTGTTTACAAGAAGAAGATAATCAACAAGCTAAATGTGTTTGGAAAGAATGTTTTTACCAAGAAGTTTCAAACTTAAAAAAATCTGCCGAATTATTAGAAAAATATGAAAATAAGCATTGGTCTTGTGTTGTTACCGATGGTGCATTTCCTGAGCTATTAAGTCTAGGACCTAATGTTGAGTATGTTAGGGATGTAATAAAAAATACAGTAACAAATACAACTCTAAAAGAAGACTATTGTCCTGTAAATCTTATGCCTTTAGATAGTAATTTCTTCGAATATCAAGCAATTGTAAACTCTGATATTGAGTGCGTACCAAGTCATAATGTTATATGCAAAACAATTAGCAAATTTAGTGCAGATTATAGATATGAAAAATCTCCTAATCCAATACCAGAACTTCAAGTAAGAAATGTAGATAATGTCACATTAGGAAGAGTTCCAGATTCTAAATAAAAAACACCCTCACTTTTTTGTGAGGATGCTTTTTTATATATTTTAATTTTATATTAATTAAGAACTAGATTTAAATTTTCATATGATATTTCTACTTCAAATATTCCTGCTACATATGGTGCCACTGTATAAGTATTAAATATAATAACAAATGAATCTGGAGTAAATATAAAATTTTTATAGTTATCTGGGTCTTTTTCTAGTCCTTTATTTAGCCATTCATCATTTGAATACTGTTTTATGTCTGTATTTTCTTTTAGCTTATTATAACATTCTGTATAAAATAAATCCAATATATCATTATTTTTTTGTTTTAAATAATCTATATCTATAACAGTATCCTCTTTAAAACTCACAGTAAATACTTCTTCTATATTATGACTTATTCCAACATTACTCTTTACCAAAAATTTAAAACTTTTATAATCTTTGTACTCATATTCTTCAAATGATATTTCTAACTCCTTTTTACCTGATGTTAAGCTAGAATTTTCAAATTTATTTTTATAATAATCTATCTTTTTATTAATTGTACTATTAACATTTTCATAATCTGTTACTGGATAAAATATATTTATTCTTTTACTATCATCTTCTTCATTTATATTTTCAATATGATATTCTTCTGAGCTGCTTAATACATCTTTTACTTCTATGACATCTGTATTAATAGTTATTATTTTTGATGAAGCTACTATAACTAAACATAATAAAAGAGCAAGTAATCTTTTATGGTTCATATTATCACCTAAAACATTATATGCTCTTAATTATTTTTTTATTATATTATTTCTCATCAAAGTCAAAAGGCACACTTAAAAAGAACTTTACCTTTTGATTTATTTCAAGTCCATCAATATAACAAATTATATCAATATCCTTACACATATCTACAATATATTGTAAACATACTCCACATGGTATAAGTGTTTTATCAAAATCATCACTGTCTTTACTTTTTCCTACAACGGCAATAGCAGTAAACTCTCTATCTCCATGAGATATAGCATTTTGTATAGCATTTCTTTCTGCACAAACAGATAGATTTGGAATCTTAGTATCTTCTACATTAACTCCAATGTATACAGTTCCACTTTTTGCAAGTAATGCTGCTCCAACCATATATCCTGTGGTTGGAGAATATGCATTTTTACATGCATTTTTTGCAATATTTACTAAATCCTCTTGTTTCATATTAATTCCTCCATATATTTATATAATTTAATATATCTGGTCCTATTAGCACAATCTGATAAACTATTAATACTAATATAATACCTAAAAGTGCACTGTAAACCATATTTATCTTTCGAGCCTTAGTATTAGATACTTTCATACCAAATATCATAAAGCTTAGTATAGCACATATAGCAGCAACAATAAAACTTCTTGTTATTATACAAGCATATGTACTAAGTCCAAAAGCAAGTGCAATTTTAAGACTTGGTCCAGTATGTGCATAATTATTTCCTCTACCAAGCAATCCTTTTAATATTATTACTAATATAGCAATCATAAATACTATTGTAAGTAATATGTGTGTTTTAGATGCAAATATAGAAGAAATTAAAGCAGTAGTAGCATTAGTGAGCTTGTCTGCAAATAAAAAGTATGCAACTATTACAGATATTGTAGATGATATTAATACACCACCTGCCGCAATATCCTTTGCTGCCTTTGCTCTATCATCATATTTATCCGTAACTAAGTCCACTATATATTCTGCAACAGAATTCATCATTTCAGAAAAAATTACAAATCCTATTGTTAAACATAAGCATACAAACTCTACTTTGTCAAAACCTAAAATAATGCTTGCAAGAAGTACACATACAGCTATAAAATAATCTATTCTTAAATTTCTTTCCGTTTTAAAAGCACGTATAATTCCATCTACAGAATGCCCTAAAGCGGTAGCAAAGTTTTTATTTTTTACATCTTTTAACTTTTCTAAATTTTTTTCTTTCTCCTGTTGGTTATCATTATTCATCTATTCTTCCAACTCCTATTTTTTCTAGAATCTTTTCTTCTAGAGCTCTCATTTGTTCTTTTTCCTCTTTAATCTCATGATCATATCCTAATAAATGACATACACCATGAGTTATCATATATAGCATTTCTCTTAATATTCCTGTATTATATTCTTGTGCATGTTCTTGTAAAATATCTATACAAATAATAATATCTCCAAGTTCCATTTCCTTAACTTTTTTACTATCATCTAAACTATTAAAGTTATCTATTTCTTCTCTTGAAAAAATAGGAAAAGATAATACATCTGTAGGTCTATCCACATTTCTATATTCTTTGTTAATTTTATGTATTTCATCTTTACTTACAGCACTTATGGATATAGAAATATTTTCTCCTGTTATATTTTTCTCCTCTAAAGCTGTTTGAACTATTACTTTAATATCATTACTTATATCTCTTCCACATTTTTCTTTTATATATTTTACAAGTTCTTCATCTAAGTCTATGTTTATATTATTCATTTTAAGTCCTTTCTTTAAAATATCCTACTTCTTCTAATACGTTTATTTCTACCTTAACACAAATCTTATTTTCGTCTTCATATTCTATTATTAAATTTTTATCCAGTACTTCTCCATTTTTAGTATTAGGTAATATTTCATTATTTATATATTCTTCACAATCAATATTTGCTTGCTCAATTAATTGTTCTTTAGTTAGTACTATATCTTTCAAATTATAAATATCGAATCTATATAAGATAAAGGATATTTTATTTCCAAATAAATTTATGTCTTTACTGCTTTTAATTATATCATAATTTAAGGATTTATCCAAATAGTTTATATAATTTTCTTTATCATTTATTCCTATTCCAATACTATATTTTTTCTTTCCAGTATATTCTTTTTCTTGTACGTTATAATTATATTCATTTTTATATACATATTGTGTTTTTAAAATTACAGTTCCTTTTGCTGTTACATCTTTAGTCTCTAAAAATTCACTATATATTTTCCCCTCTATTAAAATTCTTCCCTCTTCTACATATTCACCCACTGATAAAATTGACGTTCCATTTTCAACTGTTATTTTTTCTATTATTCCACTCTTATCAGAAATAATATCTCCTATCGAATCTTCACTTACTGCAGAATCTGGAAGTTTAGTTTTTTCTACCACTTTTACATGAACATGTGTACCATCTATCTCAATTCCAGCCCAAGCTATATCTGACAAGTTTACTCTTAAAGAATTTATTACTTTTTTTGTTTTAAGTCCTATTTTATTTCTACCAACATATAAGCCAGCTTCCTTTAAAGCATTATATATTTTCTCTTCACTTACATATACGTTACCACTTACATCAATATCCCATATAAAAGTTGTAGAAGCAATGCTTATAATAATAAATATTAAAATTAATAAAAAAGCTAATCTTCTCTTTCTATACTTAAAAAATTTAAAATACAATCCCCTTTTTGATATTATTTTTATTTTACATTTAGTCTTTTTAGATATATTTTTTAATTTTTTAAAATCTTTTAAAGCTATACTAAATCTAACAATACCACTAACTATATTTTTTATATTCCATATTTTTATATTATTTATCTTACATAGATTAATAAATCTTTCGGTAAAAAAGCCTTGAATTTCTACCTCTATAGTTCCATTTATTCTATTTATACCTTCTTCTAGTTCCATAATCCCCTACCTACTCATATATCCAACATTACTAATAACTCCAGATATAAGTAACTCATTATCATTTATTTCATTAATATTTAAATTATTACCATCTAAAATTATGTATACATTTTTAGTTTGAATCTTTATATAATTATCATAATAGTCTACTATACTATTAGAACCTTCTATTAATATTTCTTTATTTTCTATCATTGTAATTTTAGCATAATCGTAAACTAATTCATCGGGAAGATTTAATTTTTCTAAGAATTTCTCTTTGGCAACAGAAACTTTACTTTTAAAATTAACTTTTTTTAATATTTTTTTACCTTCTTTTCTATTCATTCTCAAAAATTATCACTCCCTTATAAATTATATTTTATTATTATAATTTTATTCTAAAGGACAATATATATGATTCTTTTTTATGTTATTTATGTAACCGGAAAATATTGACAAATTTTAAAAAATGTAGTACTATAATACTATTGTTTCTGGAGGAAAGTAATGTTAAAAATTGCATTGTGTGATGATAATTTAGATTCTATCAAATCAGTAAAAAAACTTATCGAATCTCAATTAATAGAACAAAATGTTAATGCAGAGATTAGCATAACAACAGATAATCAGGAAGAAATAGAAAAGTTAATAAAAAATAAAGAAATAGATATTTTAATACTAGATGTTGAATTTAAAAATAGCAATGTAGATGGAATAGAATTTGCAAAAAAACTTAGAAAACTTAATAAAGATTTTTATCTTATCTTTTTATCTGCACATCAAAGATTTTTATATCCAGCTCTTGTTACTAAAATATTTGATTATTTAATAAAACCCGTAAACATAGATACTGTAACTGAGCTTGTATCAAGAATAAAGGAAGAGTTTTCAGGAAACAGTAGCATGTTTGTGAAAATTAATAAATGGTATTCTATAAAATCTGATGAAATTATATACATGGAAAAAAGTATAAATAGAACTAATATTACTACAACTAAGGGTGTTATATCTTGTACAAAAACTCTTGATAAAATGCAAGAATGTCTACCAAGAAATTTTGTACGTTGTCATCGCTCTTTTATAGTAAATAAAGATAAAATAGTATCGATAGATAGAAGAAATAAACAAGTATATTTGGAAAATGGTGTATCATGTCCTATAAATGATAAATTTGAAATATAATTAAATTCATATAAAAAAGCTTGAAATTTAAAATTTCAAGCTTTTTTGCTAAAGTAATATTAATTCTTCATTATTCCTGTTTAAAAATCGTCCTTTTATTCCTCTTGGATAATCCTCAAATGAATTATATTTTTCTCTTTTAAATTCATAGTCTATTAATTTCGGCTTATTATCTTCTAGTACTATCTCTTTTACTAAAATTTTTTGCTTTTTTAGTATATAAACAGACTTGTTATATAAAGCAACTACAGTTGTAGGTTTACCGTTGTATACTTCTTGGCACAATAAATTCATTTTCTGTAGTCATTATACATCTTGCACCAAGATCTCCTTCTATTTTTTCATAAGCAAAAGAATTTACGACTTCTTCACTTCCTAACCATACCTTATATCCAAAATGATGGATTCTTCTTATAGTTAATACTTGATCATATGTTCCAATATGATTTTCTTTTACCACTACACATAATTTAGCGGTATTCCAAATTATACTATCATCTCCTCCATAGTAATAATCAATAATATGCGGTAAACTCATACACATTTCCTCCTTTTTTAATCAAAAAATTTTTAATATTTAACAACAATTTTATTATACCATTTTATTTAAGAAATGTCAAATTATGTAAACATAAAAATAGCTTAGAGATAAACTACTCTAAGCTATTTGTATTTTTTATTGTTGTTTTTCTAGTATTAATTTTCCATCAAATCCATAAAATCCAGTAGCAAGCTCAACTACACTTACTGTTTCATCTCTATTAACATAATCTTTTACAGGATATGTATATGTCTGTTTTCCAGTTTCAACATTATATATATTTACATTATCTCCATCTTGTATTCCTATATATTTTTCATTATAGAATACTTTAGTCCCATTTACCTTATCTATCTTTATATTTCCTTCTGTATCTAAAACTGATACTTTTAAATTATTAGTATCTTCAATAGTCAAATAATAATCATTAGCTAATACATTATCATCTGTACCTAAAGCTATTAGTTGCTCATTTCCTAAGACTAAACTTCTAGTTAAGTTTCCAGAATCATCATATTTTCCGATTAGTAATCCTGATCCTTTTTGCGTATACTCATTTACATCAGTTATTATTTGTTTTCCTTTGAAAGTATAAACTTCATATTTATTTGCATCATCTATTGGATTTAATACTAAAAATTGTAAATTGTTTGTACTTGTTCCATTAAATTCATATCCTTCAATTACTCTTTCTTTTTTATTTTCATCTACAATTTTTACACCGTTACCTTCATTTATTACAAAATAAACATTACCATCTATGTCTTGAACAGGATTGATTTTTGATGAACTTTCAAGGACTTGTTTAAAATCTGAATTATATACTGTATATTTATATTCTCTTGTTCCAGATGTAACATTTTTTTCTTCTAGCACTACATATTTTTTAAAATATACTCTCACATCTGCTGAATAATCTGCAGACGTATCTATTTCAGTTTCTAATTTTGCATCCTTATCATAAAAACTTATTTTTCCATCTTCTTTTAATATATTATATGAAAAATTAACATCTTCTTTATCTGTAAATAATTCCTCGCATGTTTCTAAGTTAAAATATCTTTTTACTCCATCAACAGAAATGTATATTACTGTATCATATTCACTATTAAATTTATTTGCATATGAGATACTGTGCAATGCACTTTCTGTTTCCATTATTGTCATACCATTTTCATTAATAAAATAATATTTATTTTCTTTTTGGCACTCAAATACTACTTCGGTAGCCTCTTGAACAGTTGTTATTGATATATAATCATATTCTGGATTTATTATTATTTTGCCTTCATAATTTATAATTCCATATTTTCCTTCTTTTTCAACCTTATAATATTTTCCACCAACTATCTGTACATAACTATCATATTCACCATATTTAACAACATTTCCGTTATTCTTATTTATTAATGCCATTTGTGTTATTGAGCTATCTTCTTCACTAGGCTTTGATACACATGTTACATCATAGTAAAAATCGTCCATTGAAGTATATCCTTCATATGTTTTTACTTTACCATCTAAGTCTACAAAAGTATATACATTATCTGTAACATTTATTAGCTTTTGGTAGCCCACTAATGTATTCTCATCATTATTATCTGATTTAAATAAATTTTTGGCAACTAGTACTATAACAATAATCAATACTATTAAAATAAATAATCTTACAATAGGTCTTCTAAGTATCTTCTTTAAAGTAACATTACTCCTATTTTTTTCTTTATTTTTTGAAGTTGTATTTTTATCCATTTTTTACCTCTTTTCTATTTAAATTACAAATATATCGTACACTATTTTATATCTTTTGTCAATATTTTAAACATATGTACTAATTATATCTGAATTTGTACTTTTACTCCATATAAGTCATATCTATAAACTAAAAATGATTTTCCAATATCATCACTAATTTCAAACAAAATATCTCTTGTAATGCTTGTATCTTTATCAATATCTAAAGATATAAAATCTTCATTATAAGATGGAAAATATGTTTTATTATTATCTTCATCATATATAAATACATCATATGTTGATACTCTCACATCTTCTTCTATTGCTGTAAAAGTAATATTTGCTATATACTTATTTTCTTCTTTACTTATATCATTAACTTTTATATTTAATTTATTATTAACATTTATATTTTGATTAATACTATAACTATTATATGTACCTATCACATTATTACTAAACATATTATTATTGTTATTTACATTATTTTTATAATTAATTAATGTAAATATTCCAATAATAACTGATATTATTATTGATATAACTGATATTACAATAGATATAATATATATTTCATCTTTTTTAAATTTATTATCATTACTTATATTTCTTTTACATAAAATTATTGATATAACTGCTAATATTATTGATATAATAGCTCCAACATATGGAATAAAAGATGAAATAAAAGAAAGTATAGCTAATACAAATTCTATCATGACACTTCCTCCAAAACTTATTTTTTACACTTTTATATTTTATAATCACAAAACTCGCAAAAATTATCTAACAGCCACACTATTTGCTGCTTAACCGTAAATTTGTCTGAATATAAGACATATTTCATATCAGCTATTTCTTTTGAATATAAAATACTATATTTTTCTTCAACTTTTAAAATATAATCATATAAGTATAAATTTTTCTCCACTTTAACATTTTTATATTTTAGCATCTTTCTAAATAACTTTTTATAATTGTCTTCTATAATTTCTAATGCCTTTTGATAATCTTTATTTTTTGTGGAATTATGTATTTTTTTTTCAATTCTTTTAATATTCATAATCATCACAAAATTAATATATCATAAACTAAATCTTTGTTCAAGACATAAAAAAACTTCATATAAAATATATGAAGTTTTTTCTAATATTTTTTATTAAGCTTTTTTTGCTCCTTTTACCTTTTTATTTTTACTAAACAAATTATCTATTGTATACCATAAATTTGATGCTATAAATATTGATGAGAAAGTTCCTTCAGCAATACCTATAACTAAAGGGATAGAAAACTGTTTTAATGTTTCCTGATTATATACTAAAGAAAACACTAATACTACTCCTATTGCAACTATAGTTGTAAGAGAAGTCATAACAGTTCTATTCATAGTTTGATTTATACTTTCATTTATTACAGTTTTCTTATCTGATGATTTTGTAACTAGCTTGTTATTTTCTCTAATTCTATCATAAACAATTATTGTATCATTAATTGAATATCCTATTATAGTCAAAATAACTGCCACAAAAGTTCCATTTATAGGGAATTTAAACACACCGTATACTGCAAATAAAAATAGTACATCAAATAATAATGCAAGTACTGCAGATATTGCTGCTGTATATCCTAATGTTTTAAATCTAACAGCTACATATATTAGTATTAAAATTACCGATACTATAACTGCAATTATAGCAGAATTTAATAAATCTTTTCCATAAGAAGCTTGTACATTTTTTACAGTAGCTTCTCCCATATTAGTATACTTTTCATGTAAAGCAGAAACTATACTATTAGAGACATCCTCAGATATAGTCTCTGTTGTTATACTAACAGAATTATTTCCAGCGCTTGATGATTGAATCTCTGGTACTAATCCTGACACTTCTTCTACTATTTCACTTACATCATTATTAGAATATTCTTCATTTAAGTCTACCTGTATTCTTGTTCCACCTTTGAAATCTATATCAAATTTATATCCTGTAACTATTCCATATATTAAGCCACATATAACTATTGCAAAAGAGATAGCAAATATAATATTTTTGTGTTTTATATAATCAAAATGAAATTTCATATTATTCTACCTCCTTTTTTAGTCCAAATAATCTTGTATTCTTACCAGCTAATGGCATAAATTGTTTTAATATAAATTTAGTTACTACAACAGCTGTAAATAGACTTAAAATAACACCTATTGCAAGTACTATACCAAATCCTTTTACCATTCCAGATCCTAGTAAATATAAAACCAAAGCTACTATTATAGTTGTTATATTACCATCCATAATTGTACTTATTGCATTTTTAAAGCTTTTATCAAAAGCTTTTTTATATGCTAATTTTTTTGCCAATTCTTCTTTTAATCGCTCATATATTATTACATTTGCATCTACTGCCATACCAATAGATAATATTAATCCAGCTATACCAGATAGAGTCATAGTTGTTCCAGTATTAGCTATAATTAATAACAATAATGAAACATATATTACTAAAGCTATTGTTGAAACTATACCAGGTAATCTATATGCAATAATCATTATTAAACATATTAATATCAATGCAACAGCTCCTGCCTTTATACTAATTTCTAATGCTTGTTGACCAACATATGGTCCTATATATTCTTTATTAACAACACTTAAATTAAATGGTAAGCTTCCTGAATCTATAAGCATTGCATATTCTTCTGCAGTAGCTTTTTTCTCTGCATATGTACCATCGCCTACTGTTATTATAGCTGTTGATGAATCAATTTTTGAGTTTACTAATGGAGATGCTATACATTCATCGTCCAAATATATTGGCATCTGCTCTCCTACTAAGTTCTCTGTAGCTTCTGCAAACTTTTGAGTTCCTTCTTCACTAAAAGTTAATACTACGTGTGGTGTACCTATTCCTGTACTATCAACAGCATCATCACTATATTGTGCTGACTCTATATCATCACCCTCTAGTAGTACATTTCCATCTGAATCTCTAAATTGAACCACTGCTGTTTGATCAAGCCCTTCTACGGCTGCTAAGGGATCTACTGATGTATCACTAGTGTCTGCTGGTATCTCAACATTAATTTGATTTGTGTTTGTATCAAGTCTAATAATATAATCATAGATGTTCTTAGCTTCTAATCTTGTTTGTATAACTGCTTTAGATTTTTCTAAATCAGCCTGTGTAATTTCTTCTCCATCTTCTGGATCTGCTTGATATACAATAGATACGCCTCCACTTATATCTAGTCCAGTTTTGATATCTCTTATACCTTTAATAATAGTTGTATCTCCAACCTTAAAACCACATATTGCAAGGTATGCTAAGAGAATCATTATAGCTAAAGAAATTACTATTTTAAAAATATTACCTTTCTTCAATTAAATCCCTCCTATAACACTAGTAATTATACTATTTTTAAATATTATAGTCAATAATGCGACAATAAAAAAACTATATCAAATATATAATAAAATCCTACTTAATAAATACAATATTAAGTAGGATTTAAATATTATTTTTCATCTATAACAGAATTACTTTTTTGCTCTGTTTTTAAGTGTGACATTTTATCTTTTCCTTTATATATAATATTTTCTATAATATCATAATGTTTTTGAGTATCTTTAATAGCATATAAAACAGTAGCACTACCATATGCTTTATCTGCATTTGTATATACTATTATTACGCCATATCCCATTATTCTATCAATAATAGATCTTCTTATTTCAACTTCTCTTATATTTATATATTCAATTGTTTTTCTTGCCTGATTTAGAAAACTATTTTCTGTAACCAGACAATTTTCATAAAATTTATAACTAATACCTTTATATTCTAATATTTGAAATACAACTCTAGCTATAAATAATATAATAGTCAATACTATAACAATTAACATTATACTATTACATACATTATATATAGTATTTAATAGCTCATTATTATATCCTGTTATATAATTTTTGGCGAAAGTTAATATTACTTTTATTACAATTGCCAATATAATAGACATTAGTGCTGAACGCATTTTTCTACCTGTTGGCATAGTTAATTCATATATAAAATTAAAACTAGGTTTTAACTCATATAGTACCTCTCCTTTATCCTCCATATATCTTCCTCCTAACTATTATTCTTTTATAATAGTTCCTATTTTTTCTCCCTTTACAGCTCTTATTATAGAATCCTTATCATTAAGCGCAAATACTAGAATTGGTGTTTTATTTTCCATACATAATGTTATAGCTGTTGTATCCATAACTCCTAATTTCTCATTAATAGCTTGCATATAAGTTACCTCACTATACTTTTTAGCATCATCATATTTTTTAGGATCCTTATTATACACACCATCCACATTCTTAGCAAGTAATATAACATCAGAATCCATTTCAATTGCACGTAATGCTGCTGCCGAATCAGTTGTAAAATATGGACTACCAGTTCCGCATGCAAAGATAACAATTCTTCCTTTTTCTAAATGTCTTACTGCCTTTCTTCTTATATATGGCTCTGCAATTTGCTTCATTTCTATTGCTGTTTGTACCCTTGTATAAACTCCTTTACTTTCTATCATTTCCTGTAAAGCAAGAGCATTTAATGTTGTTGCAAGCATCCCCATATAATCAGATGTTGTTCTTTCAATATAGTCTTCTCCATATTTTCCTCTCCAGAAATTTCCTCCGCCAATTACTATTGCAATTTCTACTCCATCCTTGTTAAGCTCTACAAGTTGTGATGCAACTCTTTCAAGTTTTTTACTATCAATTCCTCTACCGTCTTCTTGACCTATAGCTTCTCCACTTAATTTTACTAAAATTCTTTTATACATTTTTATCCTCCATTTTTTAACATAATGATTATATCATTTAATAAAATTCATGTCAATTTGCATAAAAAAAATACTCGATTAACGAGTATTTTTTTATTAGCCATTAATTTGTTTCATAACTTCTTCTGCAAAGTTTTCTTCTTTTTTCTCTATTCCTTCGCCTCTTTCGTATCTAACGAATCTTCTTATTACTATATTCTCTCCTATTTTTGCGATCAATTCTGCTAAAAGCTGTCCGACTGTTTTGTCTGGATCTTTAACAAATGGTTGATCTAATAAACATATCTCAGAATAGAATTTTTCCATTCTACCTTCAACAATCTTTTCAACAATAGCTTCTGGTTTACCCTCATTTAAAGCTTTTTGTTTTTGTGCTTCCTTCTCAGCATTTATAATTGAAGCAGGTACATCTTCACGCTTTACATATTGAGGAGCAGATGCTGCTATATGCATAGCAATATCTCTAACAAATTGTTTAAATTCAGCATTTGTAGCAACAAAATCTGTTTCAGAGTTAACTTCAACTAACGCACCATATTTTCCATTATGAATATATGCATCGATTAGTCCTTCTGCTGCAACTCTTCCAGCTTTTTTAGCTGCTTTAGCCATTCCTTTTTCTTTTAAAAGCTCTATAGCTTTATCCATATTTCCTTCAGCTTGTGTAAGGATCTTTTTGCAGTCCATTATTCCTGCACCTGTTCTATCTCTTAATTCTTTAACTTGCTCGGCTGTTATTGCCATTTAAAGCACCTCCTATTTATATATTAATATTATTCTTGCTCTTTATTTTCAGTATTTTCAATATTTTCTTCTTTTACTTCTTTAGTTTCATTTTCTTCTTTTTTAACTTCTTTTTTAGTATAATTTCTTTTATTGTTTTGCTTTGGCTTTCTCTCTATTTTATCAACGCCTTCTTTTTCAACTAATTCTTGCATAGTTTCAATTTCATCGTCTTCAATAGTTGTTAAATTTCCTTCTTTTGCTTCGTTTACAGCATCAGCTATTTTACCAGCAATTAAGCTTACTGATCTTACTGCATCATCATTACCAGGAATTACAAAATCTACATCATCTGGATTACAGTTTGAATCTATTAATCCTATTGTAGGAATGCCAAGTTTTCTAGCTTCCTTAGTACAAATATATTCTTTCTTAGAATCTGCTAAGAATATAAGTGATGGAAGTTTATCCATATTTTTAATACCACCTAAGTTAGTATTTAAAATATTCATTTCTTTTCTTAACTTAATAACTTCTTTTTTTGGTAGAACATCAAATGTTCCATCAGCTTCCATTTTTTCTAATTCATTAAGTCTAGCTATTCTAGTCTTAATAGTAGCAAAGTTAGTTAATGTACCACCTAACCATCTGCTATTAATATAAAACATTCCGCACTTTTCAGCTTCTTGTTTTATAGTTTCTTGGATTTGTTTCTTTGTTCCAACAAATAAAACTAGTCCTCCTTCAGCTACAACTTTTTTAGTCTCGTTGTATGCTTCTTGTAATTTTTTTAAAGTTTTTTGTAAATCTAAGATGTATATTCCGTTTCTTGCTGTGAATATATATGGAGCCATTCTAGGATCCCATCTTTTTGTTTGGTGACCAAAATGTACACCAGCTTCTAGTAATGATTTCATTGGTATAATTGCCATTTAAAAATTCCTCCTTCTTC
>CALXBV010000001.1 GCA_944386635.1 uncultured Clostridia bacterium | reverse complement strand
CCATTGTGTCCATTTATAATAATTAGGTTCTGTTGTATCAATTACTCTATCCCAATCAAATGAAAATTCAACTGATTTTAATTGCTTTGTAAATGTCTCTATATTTTTATCTGTTACTATTCTTGGATGAATTCCAGTCTTTATAGCATAGTTTTCTGTTGGTAATCCAAATGCATCAAATCCTATTGGAAATAATACATTCATTCCTTCCATTCTCTTTTTCCTACTTAAAACTTCCATCCCCATAAATGCTCTTACATGTCCAACATGTAATCCAGCACCTGATGGATATGGAAACTCTATTAAAGCATAAAATTTCTTCTTATCACTATTATTTACTGCATGAAAGCATTTTTTTTCTTCCCACACTTTTTGCCATTTTTTATCTATTTCTTTATTATACATAATCTTTACTCCTTTATTTATATTTTTCGTATTGTCTTTGTAAAAAATTATCTGTCATACCAGAAATATAATCTATTATCTTTTGTGAATCTGTTGTATTTTCCTTATACTCATCACTCATACTATGTAAAAATACTTTATATATATCGTTGTCATAATCATTTAATTCTAATGATCTACTATATATACCATATAATGTTTCAATTGTATTTATATATCTTTGACTATCTTTAGGAGTTATAGCATCTGCATATATATTATCATAATTAAATTTTTTGAGCTCTACAACAGCATCATATACTTCTTTAGACATAGATATATAACCTTTATTATAGCTATTCTTTATAACATCAATTATTATACTATTCATAATCTGTGTATTTTCTGTTCCTAAATATTTCTTTACATTTTCTGGTAGCAGATCTTTATTAAATACACCGAGTCGATTAGCATCGTCAATATCCTTTCCTATATACCCTATAATATCAGATATTCTAACAACACATCCTTCAAGTGTCATAGGTACCAGTCGTTTTATCTTCTCCTCATCTTTTAAGCATTCTTCATACTCTTTTTTTAATATTTCAAAATTCTTATTTTTATTTGGTGTATATTTTTCTTGTATAAATTCTCCATTATGACACATTATCCCATCTAAAACTTGTAATGTGAGATTTGTACTTTCACCTTTTTTCTCAAGTAAAGTAAATACTCTTACACTATTTAAATTATGTGCAAAACACTTACCATCATTGTAATTTTTAGATAGCTTATTTAAAACTCGTTCACCAAAGTGCCCATATGGAGTATGCCCTACATCATGACCTAAAGCTATTGCTTCACATAAATCTTCATTTAATTTTAGTGCTCTAGCTATTGTTCTTGCAGCTTTTGATACATACTGGACATGAGTCATTCGTGTAGATATATTATCATTTATTGGATCAACAAAAACTTGTGTTTTAGACATATATCTTGTATAACAAGAGGAATGTATTATTTTATCTACATCACGTGCATATTCAAGTCTTATATCTTCATCTTGTGGATATTCTCTTACTGCCTCTTTAGATCTACAAGCATACTTACCTAATATTTTTTCTGTGTCTAACATTACTTTTTTTATCTTTTTTATATCTATCACTAAACTCACCTCCATATATTATAAGAACATATTTATTGCGCCTTCTACACAAGTAATATCAAGTGGAAATTCAGGTCCCTCATCTCCATCTACATCTGGTCTGTCACAATTTCCCTTAATTTTTTGTATCTTTATTGTTTTTGTTTTTTTATATATTATATTTTTATCTTCTAGACCATGCCCTGACATTACTTTTGCGACCAATCCACCAAGCTCATGAAAATTACAATTCTTAATTATTACTAGATCAAGTAATCCATCTTGAATACTAGAATCAGAAGTAAAATACGTCATTCCACCAACACTACTGCCATTAAATATTAAGAATAAGTTTATATTTTCTATAAACATTTCATCATCAGTCTCTATTTTTACAGTAAATGGTCTAAATTTAAATAATTCTTTAGCACCAGTTATAAAATATGAGAGCTTACCAACAGCCTCTTTTAAATTTTTATCAGTTTTTTGTGAAGAATTTGTAAAAAGCCCTGCTGAACAAACATTAATAAAGTACTTATCATTAGCTTTACCAACATCAACAGGTTTTACATTATTTTTTAATATTTTTTCTATGCACTGAGAAAAATTATTAGGCATATTTATATGCTTTGCAAAATCATTTGAAGTACCCGCTGGTATTATTCCAAGTGGTGTTTTAATATTATATTTCATCATAATGTTTACCACCCTATTTATAGTACCATCTCCACCAGCAACTATAATACCATATAATTCTTCATTATTAGTATCTTTTAAGAAATCTTCTAGATTAGTATGTTCATTAGTTCTATATATGGATACTTCTATATCGTTTTCAACAAATTTTTCTATTATAGTATCTAAAAAATATGTAAACTTACTTTGTCCCGCTCCCGAATTATATATTAATTTTACCTTTTTCATAAAATCCACCTTTCAAAAGGCATATTATAAAACTATTATATTACAAAAGGGCTACAAATTCAAGAAGTTTAATAAAATAAAAAGAGATAACCATAAAATCGGTTATCTCTTTTAGAAAGGTATCAATTACTATTTACTAATATAATTACGAATTAAAGCTGCATCTATACAATTTATAAGTTGATCGCCATTTAAATCATATTTTTCTAACTCTTCTTCTGTAACACTAGCATTTGTAAAGTATATTTCTAATACCCTATTAACATCTTCTTGTGTATATTTTTCATCTAATGCAACTATATTGTCTTTTACTATATTATCGTTCCTATTAGGAGTATATGTAACAGCAAAAGCATTTGATACTACCGCCATACATACAAATACAGCTACAAATACCATACTAATTTTCTTTTTCATATACAATTCCCCCTTTTACTAACATAATTATATATTAAAAAATGAAAAGTATCAATTATATTTATAATTTATCTAAATTTTCTTCAACTTATTACAATTATATTACACGGAATTTACAATAATTTTATATATTATAGTTGTTATCTAATTTAACATCTGTTGGTATCTGAGCATAATTATCTATAACAAACTCTTTTACTCTTCTTTTAGTTACAAGTGACATAAAGCTAGTGTCATAATTATACAAATATACTCCCATTTCCTTATCTATTTTATAAAATACTGTATTATCTATATTTTGCAGTATTTCAATAGATGCAGATATTATTCTTGTATTATCGCCTTTTTTCAAGTCATAACACCATAAAGAGTCCTCATCATCTACATTTATATAATATAGTTTATCATCTTTAATAAACATATATTTTTTGCCATTTACTTCATCAACTTGTCCAACATCTGCTACGGATCTTATATCTGCTACTTTAGATATATCATTTCCATTTGAGCTAACTTTATATATTTTATTATCATCACTCTTATTTACAAAATATATAGTTCCATTATCTTCGATAGCATATGACACTCTCTCATCATTAGTTAATTTTGTCTTACCTTGTCCATTATAATCAAATTTATATATTGACTTTTCTAAAGTATCATGAGTTATTGCAAAAACATTAGCATCATTTGCTAAAATTTGTTGTACCTTTGTTAAATCAAAAGCTATCGTCTCTTTTGTTGATAGATTATATGATTTTAATCTTTCTTCATCATTTGTTATATAAAAAATATATCCATTATTTACTATATATTTTTCTACATTATCTGCTACTATCTCTTCTATTTGATAATCATCTCTTGATATTTTACATATAACGCCATTTCTTAATCCATATAAACATTCCTGAGTAACATTAATTTGCTGTATATCACTTGAAGGAAGTACACTCTCTTCATTTTTTCCGGAAGACAATATAGTACTAACAGAATATACTGGATCATATGTGTATCCTTCTGTTACAAAATATATACTATATATTGCTTGACTTCCTACTCCTTCACCCACAGTATATTTAAAATTATTATACCTTCTATATATACAAATTTGTATTACTATATATATAGCTAGAGCTATAAAAATAGCAATTAAAATATATGTTATCTTACTTCTTTTTCTTAAAAGCTTAGAATTTTTTTTCTTTCTTTTTAAATATTCTTTTCTTGAGATTTGTTCCCCTAAATCAAATTGCAGTCTCTGCAAAGGCTCCATCTCCCCTCTATTTTGCGCAGGGAAAAATTATATAACAATATAATCTTTTTGTAAATAAAATACGACTATTTTTGATAAAAAGTGCATACCAATTTTTGGATATGCACTTTTTAAATTATTATCTAGGCATTTCTTCATCAGAAATTAATTTTGCATGTACTACAATTCTTCTTTTTGAATCAGATGTACATGTTTGTAAAGTTATTATTGTATCATCTACACCGACTGTTTGATTAAAATCAATTGCACTTCTAGCTGACATAGTATTCAAATATGTACTGTATTGCTCATCATTTGCAAAGCTAGTAGTTAAATAGTACATTTCTGGATCATATACATATGCTGAAAATACTTTATATCTTAATAACCTATAATCGCTTCTATATATATCTATTTCTACATCATTTCCTAAAGAACCATTATATATATTAGTTAAATCTGCAAACATTAATCCGCTTACTATATTATGACCATAAATCACCGTATTTTTATCAGTAAAATCAGGAGAATTTTTATAATCTAAAAAAGGCCAACCAAATTCGTTCCACGTTAAATCTAGTGAATGTCTTAAATATTTATTATTATCACCTGCTTGAACTAGTGCATAGTTTATTGATGTATTAGGAATTCTTATCCATCCAACAATATCTGAATTATATGCAAGTAAAGCCTCAAAGTCTATTCCAAATTCTACACCTGGATTTTCATCTTCAGGTGTATCTGGTACTTTAGCTAAAGAATTAATTTCTGTTATTAATTTATTACTTTCCACATTATTCATAATCCATGTATATAGCATTCTTCCTGAATATATAAGGCCACATATACATACAACTAATATTATTATAGATATTATTTTATCTAATACTTTTCCTTTTTTCTTATTATTTTTGCCTTTTCTGTCTGTATTTGAGATTTCATCTGTAACTAGATTATTATCCTCTACATTTTCTAAGTCCTTATTATCCATATAATCTCTCCTCTTTTACACAATAAATTATATAATGAACAAAAAAAAAAGTCAATAAATTCTCTTCTTGGATAATATAAACTTTAAGTCTTGCCTATTAAGTATTATATCAGCGCCTTGCTTTATTAAATAATTAGAAAAATAGCTATTTTTATTAAATATATTTGCTGGAACAACATATATATCTTTGTTCTTATTTAAAAATATATCTATTAATTTTACTATTTCATTTTCATATTGTGCTTCTATTACTATTAAAAAATCTATTATTTCAAAAAAATTTTCTAAATACCTTTTATTTGACAACACAATTCCTTTTAACTCTTTATTGTCATTAATATCTATTAAATTAATGCATTTTATGTTTTGATCATTATATTTAGAAATAACATTACACTTTTTATTATTTATTATCTTACTAAAGCAATTTATAATATTTAATCCATATTTAGAAAAATATTTATTAAAATAAATATATACATTTTTATTGTTAAAGTTTATATTATGTTCACATATAATACAAAATGGAATATCTTCATTATATTTGTTAATTAATATCTTTGGATATTCTAAATCTAAAATTGTAATAATTTTCATATTTTTTAAAATTATTTTACTATATATATTTTTTGCTAAATTTTTTATATTATCATCTTTTAGTAAATAAATTAAATTATTATCTATATCACAACATTCTATATTTTTAGCACAAAAAAGTTCTTTCAATGTTATATATTTTTTTATTAGTATATTATAAATTTTTATATTCATGTTTTCATTCATATCTGATATTATTTGTATCCATAAAAAATATATTGTATCTATTTGTCATTCCCCCTTAAAAGCATAAAAGAAGTATCAAAATGATACTTCTTTTTAATTACTAATATTGTCTTGCTGTATATACCATATGCTTAGCCTTTTTGCCACATATTGAACATACATCTTGAAATTTATCTTCTTCAAAAGGTATGCATCTAATTGTAGTAGAATTTTCCTCTTTTATCTTATCTTCACATTCTCTGTCTCCACACCACATAATTTTTGCAAAGCCTTCTCTTTCCTTAAATAACTTTTTATATTCCTCAAAGTCATGTGCTACAAATGTACGTTTTTCAAGATTTTCTTTTGCTTTTTGGTACATATTATCTTGTATATCTTTCATTAGTTGCTCCAACTTTTCCTCTAAATTATCTAATGATACAACTTCTTTTTCTAATGTATCTCTTCTAAAAACAATACATTGATTATTTTCTATATCTCTTGGTCCAATTTCAATTCTTACTGGAACACCTCTTAATTCCCAATAATTAAATTTAAATCCTGGTGACACTTCACTTCTTTCATCTAACTCAACACTAAATTTATTAGATAATTTTTCTTGTAACTTTTTAGATTCCTCAAGCACATTTCCTTTCTGTTGTGCGATAGGTACTATTACCACTTGAATTGGTGCTATTTTTGGTGGTAATTTTAATCCTCGATCATCACCATGAACCATAATTATTCCACCTATTATACGAGTAGTCATTCCCCAAGATGTTTGATAACAATACTCTAATTTTCCTTCTTTATTTTGAAATTTTATATCAAAAGCTTTGGAAAAATGATTTCCAAAATAATGTGATGTACCAGACTGTAAAGCTTTTCCATCATGCATCATAGCTTCAATTGTATATGTAGCTTGTGCTCCAGCAAATTTTTCTTTTTCAGATTTTTGTCCCATTATAACAGGGATTGCTAAATAATTTTTACAAAAATCTGCATATACTTTATGCATTGTAAGAGTCTCTTCTATAGCCTCTTTTTCTGTAGCATGAACTGTATGACCTTCTTGCCATAAAAATTCAGCTGTTCTTAAAAATGGTCTTGTTGTTTTTTCCCATCTTACAACATTTGCCCATTGATTATACTTTAAAGGCAAATCTCTATATGATTTTACCCATTTTGAGTACATAGTGCAAATAATTGTTTCAGATGTTGGTCTTATACATAATCTTTCTTGTAGTTCTGACTCACCACCTTGTGTTACCCATGCAACTTCAGGTGCAAACCCCTCAACATGCTCTTTTTCTTTATTTAATAAAGACTCTGGTATAAGCAATGGAAAATATGCATTCTTATGTCCTAATTCTTTAAATTTTTTATCTAAAACCTTTTGAATATTTTCCCAAATAGAATATCCATATGGTCTTATTACCATAAATCCTTTAATAGGTGCATAGTCTACTAATTCTGCTTTAAGTACTATATCTGTATACCACTTAGCAAAATCATCCTCCATTTTTGTCAAATCTTTTACAAATTCTTTATTATCCATTTTATCAAATCCCTTCCCAAAAAATTATACATTTTCTAGACTTATTCTACCAATCTTACCTGACTTTAACTCTTCTAGGAATATATTTGATGCTTTTTGCATATCTACATTTCCACCAGATATTAAACATCCTCTTTTTCTTCCTAGTAATTCTAGTATATCATATGAATCTAAAGAATCAATATCTTCTTGATTTATCTTGTATTTTTGTAAAAACATAGATTTATACTTGTCATTTTTAAGTAGCATTTCTATTCCAAGACACGCGATTGACTCTAAGTCTAACACTTCTTTTTTTATATTTCCTGTTAATGCAAGTTTTAATCCTGCATCATTATCATCTAACTTCGGCCATAAAAGGCCGGGTGTATCAAGTAAATCTATATTTTTATTAACTCTTATCCATTGTTTTTTTCTGGTTACACCAGGCTTATTAGAGACATCTGCACTATTTCTTTTTGCTATTTTATTTATTATAGTAGATTTACCTACATTTGGTATTCCAGCTATTAATACTCTATATATTGGATTATAATCAAAATCTACATTTTTTACTTTTTGCTTATATAGTTCTTCTCCTTTTTTTTTTTTTTTATCCACTATATTTTTTATATCTTGAGGATTAGAAGAATTTACAGATATACAAGTCATATTTTGACTTTTAAAATACTCAATCCATTTTTTAGTTTCAACTTCATCAGCTAAGTCTTCTTTATTTAATACTATTATTTTTGGCTTATCTTTAGCTATATCATCTATTATAGGGTTTTTACTAGAAAGTGGTATTCTTGCATCTAATATTTCCACTACTATATCTATTAATTTTATAACAGATTTAATATCATTTTGAGCCTTTATCATATGACCTGGATACCAATTTATATTCATTTTAATCCTCCTTTCTTAATAAAATATATTTTTTATTTCTTATTATTGCTTTTTCCAAATAAAGTTGATTTTATTTTATTTCCAATTCTTTTTAATTTAAAATCTATAGTATTACTTAATATTTCATCAGTCTCTCTATATAATTTTTCATAATGATCTTTCCAATATCTAAGTTCATTTATTTCATCATACATTTTTGCACTTTTTTCACATTCTTTTTCATATGTTTCTTGTAGAGTACCAACTAATCTTATTGGTAAAGCTCTCATAATTCTACTTTTTTCTATATATTTTTTATAATCATTTATTTCTATTAAAGGCTCCTCAACAATATCTTTTTCAACAAATTCTATACACTTTTTTTCTAACTCTTCTCTAAGATCTAAGTATTTAGAAGAATTCTCTTTAGGATTTTCAAAATCTACATCTGTATTTAAAAATTCTTCTCTTTTTATATAATTTAAATAAGATAAATATGTACCAATACGATCTTCATTTTCAGAGAAAGAAGTATCATATAATAACAATACAGGCGTACCAAGTGCAAGACATGGAAGCGAACAATGAAGCTTTGTAGTTATTACTAAATGTGCACCTTGATAAAGTTTTAAAGTATCTTCTACTCTTTTTTTTCTTTGATCCCAAGACTCATTAGTAAAGCTTCCTTTTTTTACATCTTGTACAAATTTTATGACTTTACGGTTTGTCTTTTTCTTAATATATTCAATCTCATTATCTTTAAGACCTACAGTTACAATGTAATCTTCTCTTTTAATATTAGGAAATTTATTAATAGTAAGAGTCATACAACCCGAAAAGTAATTAGGTATTTTCAATTCATCTAATACTTTTTTTGTGTGAATATCTCTTGTTCCAACAGGTCCATATTTTTTAAAGCTCTTTAAAATATTATCATTAAGATAATCTATATCTACAGTGACACCACCTTTATAAGGTATTCTTTTTAAAAACATAGAAATATATAACGGGTATATATAAGGAGAAACATTAAAGTTAAATATATCATGAATATACCATGCATTCATAATAACTTTAACTTTCTCCTTTTTATCTGGAACAAACATTTCTAAATTTTCTCTATCAACTAAATAGTCAACATGTGGAAGAAACCTTTCTTGTGCATATGTTTGAATGTCGTCTCCAATATTATCTGTGTCTTTATAATATAATAATCCATACTTCATACTATCAATTCCTATCTATACAATTTTTATATTTGTATTTTACTATATATTAAGAAATTTAGCAACCTTATTTACTCGTATTGCTGACAAAATACCTTATTTAGTAACATATATATTTAAACTCCCGGTAACTTTAGATACTGGGAGCTTTATATATATATTACTATTAAATTATTCTGCTTTTTCTTTAGTTTTAGCAGCTTTACCTATTCTATCTCTTAAATAATATAATTTAGCACGTCTAACTTTACCAACTCTTTTAACCTCTATTTTAGCAATTCTTGGAGAATGAGTTGGAAATGTTTTTTCAACACCAACACCATAAGATATTTTTCTTACTGTGAATGTTTCATTTAATCCACTATTTTGACGTTTTATAACAGTACCAGTGAAAACCTGTATTCTTTCTTTGTTTCCTTCTTTAATTCTGATGTGTACATCTACTGTATCACCAACTTTAAAAGGCACTATATCTTCTTTTTTATATTCATTTTCTATTGCGTTTATTATATCCATTACTATTTTCCCTCCTTTTTTGGAATTATTTTATTTTTTTGTATTAAATCTGGTCTAAATTTTTGTGTTATTCTAACAGACTCTTCTTTTCTATAATCAGCAATCATTTTGTGATGTCCAGATAAAAGAATATCTGGAACTTTTCTTCCTTTAAATTCATATGGCTTTGTATATTGTGGATATTCTAATAAGCCATTTGTGTGAGATTCCTCTTTTAAAGAATCTTCAGTTATAACTCCCGGTATTAAACGAATAATACTATCCATCAATACTTGACATGCAAGTTCACCACCGGTAAGAACGTAATCTCCAATTGAGATTTCTTCTACATTGTATTCTTCAATTATTCTTTCATCGATTCCCTCATAATGCCCACATATAATTATATAATTATAATTATCTTGTGATAGTTTTTTTGATAAATCATAGTTTAATACTTTTCCTCTAGGAGACATATATATTATTCTTATCTCCTTTTGATATTTTTCTAAAGAATTTATAGCATAATCTAAAGCATCTCCTAAAGGTTGTGCTGATATTATCATACCGCTGCCTCCTCCATATGGAGGAAAGTCTACTCTTTTATGCTTATCTTTAGTAAAATTTCTTATATCTAATATTTCTATTGACACAATATTTTTATCTATTGCCCTTTTTATAATACTAGTACTAACAAAAGCATCAAACATTTCTTTAAAAAGCGTTAATACAATAAATCTCATATTAATCCTTTCATAATTTCAACATAAATCTTATTATCTTTTATATCCACTTTTTTTATGACTTGCTTTATAGCAGGTAAATATACTTTTTTATTATCTAATGTAGTTATTTCATATATGTCATTTGCACCTGTATTATATACGTATTCTAACTTTCCAAATAAACTATTTGTTTTGATATCTATTACATCAAGTCCAATTAAATCTTTTATATAATATTCATCTTCACCTAGCTCATCTAAATTTTTTTCATCAATATATACGTTTTTTCCTTTAAGCTTTTCAGCTTGTTCTACAGTATCTACACCAGATATTTTTGTAAGAAGCATTCCTTTTTGAATTCTACAAGCTACCTTATAGCTACCCTTCTCCATATTTTCATCCAAATATATATTTTTTAGCTTTTTAGATAATTTTTGTAAATCATCTGTATATGGATATATTTTTACTTCTCCTTTAATTCCATGTATATTTACTATCTGTCCTATTAAAACACTTGACATATTTTAATTATTCTCCTTTGTTTCTTCAACATCAACAGAGACTTTTTTTGATTCTTTTGCAGCGTATGCGTAGATAATCTCTCTTATTGAACGAATTATTCTTCCTTCTTTTCCAATTACTCTACCCATATCTTCTTTTGCTACCCTTAATTTTAAAGATATCTTCCCATCAGTTTCTACTTCTGAGATTTCAATCTTTTCTGGATAAGTAACAAGATTTTTAACTATGTATTCTAATAACTCTTTATACATTTATTCTTGTCCTCCTATATTTCTAATCCTGCTTTTTTTATAAGAGCCATAGCAGTATCTGTTGGTTTAGCTCCCTTTTTAATCCATTCAGCCACTTTTTCAGTATCAATTTTTAATTCAGCTGGTTCAGTCATCGGGTTGTATGTTCCTACTTTCTCAATGAATCTTCCATCTGCTGGATATCTAGAATCAGCAACAACAATTGTATAATATGGAGCTTTTTTTGCACCATCTCTTCTTAATCTAATTTTTACCATTAAGTTTCACCTCCTTACAGTGAAATAAAAACAATTTTACTTAAATAATTTGTTCATACCTGGTATTTTAGGATATTTTCCATTACCATTCATCATAGACTTCATCATTTTTTGCATTTGTTCAAATTGAGATATAAATCTATTGATGTCTTGAACTTTATTTCCACTTCCTTTTGCAATTCTTTGACGACGTGAAGCATTTAATATTTTAGGATTTCTCCTTTCTTCCTTTGTCATCGAAGTTATAATTGCATCTATACGAAGTAATTGTTTTTCATCTATTTCTATATCCTTTAATTCTTTTGGAATTCCAGGAAGCATAGCAAGTATTTGTTTAAATGATCCCATTTTTCTTATTTTTTTCATTTGCTCTAAGTAATCATCTAATGTAAATTCATTTTTCTTGATTTTCTTTTCAAGCTCTATAGCCTCTTCTTCTTCATAAGCCTCTTCTGCTTTATCTATAATAGATAATACATCTCCCATACCCAATATACGAGATGCTATTCTATCTGGATAAAAAGGCTCTAAATCACTAAGTTTTTCACCAACTGATGCAAACTTAATAGGCTTTTTTGTAATACTCTTTACAGAAAGTGCTGCACCACCTCTAGAATCAGAATCTAGCTTTGACATTGTTATAGAATCTATCCCTAGTTTATCATTAAATGTCTGTGCAACATTTACAGCTTCTTGACCAATCATAGCATCAATTACTAGCATTATTTCATGTGGTCTTATAGCTTTCTTTAAATTAACAAGTTCATTCATCAAATCTTCATCTATCTGTAATCTACCCGCTGTATCTATGAGTACCACATTACAAAGTTTAGAGTTTGCCATTTTTATACCATTTTTAGCAATTGATATTACATCCTTATTATCTGGCTCACTATAAACATCAACATTTAAACTTTTTCCTAAAGTTTCAAGTTGCTTTATAGCGGCAGGTCTATAAACATCGCATGCAACCATTAGTGGTTTCTTTCCTTGCTTTCTTAAATAATTACTTAGTTTTCCACAAAGTGTTGTTTTACCACTACCCTGTAATCCTACAAGCATTATTATAGTAGGAGGGTTTGAAGAAAAATTAATTCCACTATTTGTATCACCTAAAAGCTCTGTTAATTCATCTCTTACTATCTTTACAACTTGTTGGCCAGGTGTCAAAGATTTCATAACATCTTCTCCTAATGCTTTCTTTTCAATAGAAGCTACAAAATCTTTAACAACTTTATAGTTAACATCTGCCTCAAGAAGAGCTAATTTTACTTCTCTTAACATTTCTTTTAGTTCTTTTTCTGAGATTCTTGTTTGACCTTTAATTTTCTTCATTACATTTTGTAGTTTATCTGATAAGCTATCAAACATTATATATCATCCTCACTTTTTAAAAGTTTCTTGAGTTGTTGTCTTTTTTTGTTTAAATCTTCACAATCACATAAATCATATGCTTTTTTCATTTTCTGTGTAAGAGCTAGAGTTTTAGTTATATTTTCAAAATTTATAAGTGCTGTTTCACTTGACTTTATACTATCTCTTACAGCTTGATATGAAATATTTTTATTTTCTGCAATCTCCCTTAAAGATAAATTATACAAATAATATTCCTCAAATATTTCTTGCTGTTTTTTTGTTAAAAGTTTACCATATATATCATACAACATGGTAAATTCTACATTTTTATCCATAGAAATCACCTAAAAAATGTGTAAAGCTTAAAAACTTTACACATATTATACATTTTAGATGGCTTTTTGTCAACCATTTATTAAAAAAATCTTATTTTTTTATATATTTTCTTATTATTTCATCTTTTTGATTCATTTAATTGTAACTTCTCGTATAGATTCATTTTTTCCAATTATCATAAAACCTTGAAATAACTTTTATTCATTTGTTTTTATACATCAAAGACTCAACATCTATTTTTTCTTATTTTTTAAATATTCAATAGCTTTCTTCATTCTATTTTTATAATTTGAAATCTCTTCTTTTAAATCCTGTATTTTCTCTTCAATATCCATTAATTGCAATTCATATAATACACTAATAAGAAGAGCTTCATCTTTATTAATCTGATCTTCTCTTATTTTTCCATTTTCAAAATCCAATTTTAATTTTTCTATATCATTAAAATTAATAGCTACAGTATTATTTTCCAAGATTATTACTCCTCTCTTCTCTATTCATTTCTTGCTCTACTTCTTTTAAATGATCCTCTATACTCTTTATATCATTTAAAGCTTCTTGTAACTCAATAAACTTCTTATTTTTAGAAATTAATTCATCTTTATATTCACTAAGACTATTTTCTCTAATAGTTACTTTTCTTACAAGATCTATTATATAATTATAATATTCTTGTCTTTCATCATTTAAATTTCCGACCTTTACTGCCTTTTGATGAACATCTAGTTTATCATCAGATATTATCTCAGATACTTTTTTACTAACTATTTTATCTGATAAATGCTTAGCATATTCTTTAAAACTCTCTACTCTTTCTTCTACATCTTTATATTTATACTCTTTTTTTATGCTGTTTTCTTTTGTATCATTATCTTCATTTTTTTCTTTGACTTGTGATTTTATTTCTCTTTTTACTACTTTATTTTCTCTATTTGTGTCATTGCTATTTTTAACAGTACTATTTGTATCTTCTATAACATCATCTTGTTTCTTTTCCTCTTCTTTATTTGCATAATTTATTATCTCATTTTCATCTTTTTGTTTTATCTCATTTATACTATCTTCTTTTTCTTCTATTTTTGTATTATTACTTTCTGACATATTTTCATCTTCATTAATTTCTCTATTATTAATAGTATCTTCTTTAGTACTTATAGTATTCTTTTCTTTTAAATTATCTACATCATCTTGTTCTTTATTAATACTCTCTTCTACCTCTTTTTGTTGTTCTTTTTTGGAAGATGTACTATCAATTTTCTCGTTTAGCTTTGATATCTCTTCTCTAATATTTTCAATCTCACTAGTATTATTCTTATTATTAATATTATCTAATTTAGAGTTAATATTATCTATCTTATCTATAATATCCTTATCTACACTACCATTTTGATTTAAGCTTTCTATCTTTTCTTTCAAACTTTCTACTTCAGCTTTTAAATCACTGTCATCATATGTATATATATTCTTATTTGTAGACTTATTATTATCTTCAATTTCATCTTTTACTTTATTAGTCTCTTCTATCTCATCATATTCTTCAGGATTCTCTTTATCTTTAGTTTTATTTTTTTCTTTTATTTGTTTTATTTTTTTAGAAATTGCATCTTTTCTTTTTTGCCTTTTTTCTTTTCTTTCTTCGTTTGCTTCTTTTAATTCTTCATCCGTATATGGATCTATTATGTTTTCTCCCTGTTCATTTTTTTCATCTTTTAGCTTTTCTATTTCTTCTTTTATTTTTGAAACTACATTTTTATCTATGTTAGATATTGCTTCATTTTGCTTTTGTATATCTTCTTTTATATTATCTAATAAAGCCTCAAATTTAATAGCATTTTCTTGTGTTAGTTTTTCTGAAATTTTCTCCTTGTTTTTTTCTAAATAATCTAAACTGTTTTTAGTATCTCCACCCTTGCTCTTTAAATTACCTATTTTTTCATTTTCAATACTATCTAATTCATTATTTACCTTATCATAACCTATTCTTTTTATCAAATCTAATAACTCATTTGTTGTGTAACTTTTTAAAAGCATATCATACATTACATTTGCATAAGCTTGTTTTGTTTGATTTATTGCTGCTTCTCTTGTGTCTTCATTTAAACTTTGATTTTCTGATAACCTTTTTATTTCATCATCTCTTAAATTCAATAATTCATCAAATTCTTTTCTTGAGCCATCCTCATTAAATTTTATAGATAGATCTTTATTATCTTTTACTATTTCTGGCTTTTGAGACATCATCATATCTTGATATGTTACATTTTCTTCTTTTCCATCTACTTCTACAGTAAAATCACCAGAAGGGATATCTATTACCATATCATCTAATTCTTTATACTTATTATAAAAATCATTAACAAGAATATTAGTCATATCTTCATTCATTTTAGGATCTATTTTTAAGGCATCACAATAAGTTTTTAAAACTGAATGTTTTGTAATATCAGGATTAAAATATTCACCACTTTCTATACTAAACATTTCTTTTGAATTTTCAAAAAAAGATTTCTTTTCAGCATTTTCTAATCCTTGATATATATTTTCTGAATCTAAAGATGTAATTGATGAAGCTGTTTTACTATTATTATTTAAAGCTAAAATTCCATCATGAATATCTATAGATGGTTCAATTATACAATTGAATCTTGATATTTCATTATTCGTATTTCTAATTCCATTTATAATATTTGGATCTAAGTTAATTGTCATAAATTCATTTCCTTCTATAAATGCTTTTATAACTCCATCATCTGTAACATCTACTCTTATATCATCAATTCTATCTGCATATGGTGTTTTTTTAATAGAATACATAATGTATTCACGTAAATAATTTGAAATATAACCTTTATAATCTTCATTATTAACTTTATTTTTTACTGTTTTTTCATAAGTATCTTTCATTAAGCTTCCTATATATGTAAGATTTGACATTTTTATCACCTTTCGTTTTCATTATTTTTTCCAATTAAAATTAATATATCATAAAAAGAAAAATTACTCTATACTTTCGTATAAAGTATTTGAAAATTGTAATTTATTATGCTATAAAAACATTATAAATAACTACAACATA